>NZ_JBFEGN010000035.1:0-37949 GCF_047228825.1 Siminovitchia jepli | reverse complement strand
TTTTTACATGGGAATTTTTCCCGCGTACTTGACAAATTGAAACAGTGCGTTCAAGCAAAATGTTATTTTCATATCAAAGGAAAGAGAATTGTTTATCTGCTCTGCTCAAGTAACTTAAAATAAAAACTTCCTGCAGGAATTGACGATCTGGCTAAACAGACAAATATTTACCTGAAACAGGCATTATATTAAATTGGTGCTACATGGGCCAGGTCATCAAGACAATAATTTTTTACCACTCGCCCCATGATTACGAAATTTTTAAACTCCATTACAGCCGAGTTTTTTGGCGAGGCACCTCCACCCTGGTAAACATTAATTGGAGGAGGCTAAGGACGTAAATCGTATTTTAATTGTTTTTTCTAGGAAACCAGCTCTTTTCCTTGTTATTCATTCGTCCCTACTAACAGTATGTCGGATTAACTAGATTTACTATCTACAATATATTTAAAAAGTGGTCATCTAAGGGCATAATCTCAATCAACACAGAAAAATTCAACACGTTGACGGTCAATTGCCTACTGTATGGGGCACAGCTAAAGAAAAAGCAGATTGATGAGGAAATCGTCCAAATGGCTGTTGAGGAGAGTGTTTTATGATGAAACGGGGGATTATGTTTTTTGATATTTATGAACCGAACTGGAAAATATGGATTGGCCAGCAAGAGTATGAAACATTTCGGGGATGATATTTGAAATTCGTATTCAAAACCGTTATTATCAGGTGTTGCTTGGAAAATGTGAACCGGAGAAACAAAAATATTTGTGCCGACAACAGAACCCGCAAATGAAGTCAAACTATACATCCCCCACCTAACAGCACTCACTGATAGGAGCCTGCAGTACTTCCCCCGGTCATCACACATTCTTTTCTATCCATCCCTCCCCTATTCACGTCGATGCGCTCTGCAGGCCATTCCCCTTTTTCTAGTTTTCCTGCAAAATATGCCTTCGCATAGGCTTCCAAGTTTTTACGGCGGGTCACCCAACACCTCCGCCACCTCTCGTTCACATATTGTTCCGGCAGGGCTTTACCTGCCGACCTTTCAGATTCCCCTTCACAGGGGACACCTTGTCAATCCTTCTCATTTGAGGGAGGATTTCTACTACGGGGCTACAGTACTTCAAAGGGTAAAGTTACTGACTGGATTTGAACCACCTAGACTGTGTGACTGCGGGGCACATAAGAAAAGGACTGTCCAGAAAATCGGTTTTCACCGATTTTCTGGACAGCCCCTTTAGAAAAGCTTATAGCGGCGTATAAAAAATGGCCCCTCTATCACAAATACCAAAACGGCAACTTTTTGATCAAAATATTCCTAAGTAACAAGTACAGTCTTTGGTGATTTTTCCTGCTATAAACAAGTACACTATTCTTTTAGTTATTCATCATACAGACGTTTCAACACCATTTCATATGTATCATTCCCGTAGTTCAGGCAACGCTTGACGCGTGAAATGGTAGCTGTACTTGCTCCTGTCGCCATTTCTATTTTTTGATACGTATTTCCTTCCCTCAGCATTCTTGCCACTTCCAAGCGCTGGGAGAGCGACTGGATTTCATTAATCGTACATAAATCATCGAAAAAACGGTAGCATTCATCCAAGTCCTTTAATGACAAGATGGCATTGAACAGTTGGTCAAGTGCTTTTCCACGTAACTTCTCTATTTGCATCGGTGATTTCTCCTTACATTACTTTTCTCCGAAAGAGACAATTGCCATCTCGGGCACGATACTGATCCATGTTTTTCCCGGGACAAGCTTTAGGGGCCGCCCATGTTCATACGGTACAATTCTTCCGTCCACGTTTTTCCATTCTGCTTCCTTTTTGATCCCGTGCTGGAGTACGAAGGCTTTTCCTCCCGATTCAAGATCAATATCTTTTCTTCCTTTTTCATCAGCAACATGGTGGGCGGCTTCTATCACTATGACATTATCAAGCAGCACCGGTTCGTTTGTTTCATATTCAACCGTCTGCTCTCCTCCAGTTGCCCGTTTATATTTTTCCTGTTCTGCATCATAAGCAAATTCTGATGAAAAACCGGCATCCTTGCTGTAAGAAATCGTCATGCCGGAAACGCGTTCGCCTTCCAATTTTTCTACTTCATCTTTTTTTAAAAATGCCATCGGAACCGGGGGTTCATCCATCTCATAATGGGCATCCGCTGCGCCTTTTTCGATATTGTCGAACGTAATATACGAATTATGCGGCGCTTTCCGGAAGCTCACCCGTTCAAATAACGTTCCATCATGCTGGATCCCGTTAATATGATCAATGGTGCCGGACTCCAGCTTTTCTTTCGCATCAGGGCTGTAGCCATGTGCAATATATAAGCTGTCATACCCTTTGGCCAGATCAATAAAATATTTCCTCGCACTTCGTACGGGACCGACCTTTTCCGGTTTAACACTTTGATAAATGGCCAAAAATCTTGTGACGGAACCTTCCGCTAGCATTTCATAAACGATATCGGCCTGAGATAGTCCGCTTTGCGGCCGGGCGGCCGGGTGATTATTGATCGTTACCGCTATGGCACGTTGTGTCGCTGCTTGTTCCGACTCGATTCCTGTCAACGGAAATTGTCCTGCCGATTCTTGTTTCTCCTCTTTATTAGGCGCTTGTTCCTTCTTGTCATCTGAATCCTTCTTGCTGCATGCTGAAACCAACATAAAAGCTGCGCAAAAAACAATGATCCATTTGTTAATTTTCAAAATCCCATCCCCTAAAGGTGTAAATTTTTCGTTTCCCCACTATTTTAACGCATTAACGTCGGAAAAAGTACTGTTTTATTCATCACATCATACATGCCGCGCTGGGTAACGCGAATGTAGGGAAGATGGGTGGAAGATAGGAAAAATAACGTATAGACAGGATCTGAATAAGGGTGACCCCGTTCTACGAGCAATCTGATCAACATTTCTTCCTCTTCCATTAGTGCCGAAAGATCTTTGTTTGACATGAGCCCAAGAAGAGGCAGCCGGATTTCATGGATGATGACACCATTTTCCGCCAGAACGATCCCGCCCTCAATTCCTCTCATCCGTTCGAAAGCAAGCATCATATCGCTTTTATTTTTACCGATCATGATGATATCGCCGGTTGTTGAAAAAGAAGAAACGAATCCGCCTATATTCCGGGCAAATCCTTTAAGCAAAGTGTTGATCCTCCATTTTCCCTGGCGGTCCAGCAGCATGAAAAAGCACTCATCGCTGTCGGCAGGCAGTTCATCGGCCGACACATCTCTCGCGATCGAATATGGTTTTGTAATCACATTGTTTACCATTTGAATGCCAAACGGCATCGAACACTGCAAATCTTCCTTCGTCAGCTCCCAGTCGAATGAAAACGGCTCCACCCCGTACTCTTCCCAACGAATATCTTCGTCAACGGCAATCATCTCACCAGACTTCTTTACCCACTGGCCATTTGCCAGGACAGAGATGGGGGTAGGGTTTTGTTCATCTTCCAGGAAATTGATGTTTGCCACTCTTCCCGTTGCAATCATCCCATGTAAATGCTGCAGATTATAATATTTTGCCACGTTATAGGAAGCCATGTTGTAGGCATCAATGACGGGCACTTCATTCTCAATGGCTATGCGGATCATCATGTCGGACATTCCCTGTTTGTAAAATGACGGGGTTGATCCGTCAGTGGTCAGCACCATGGAATCATATTGGTCGATTCCCTGTTCCTTCATTTCTTTTAGTAAAACTGGCAAGTCGGGACGAATCGACGAATGCCTTAAGGAAACAGTAAACCCGTGCATAAGGCGCTTATAAATATCCGCTCCTGTCATCGATTCATGGTCGCAATCCGCTCCGAACAGCATCATTTTCGCCAAAGTTTTGTCAGAAGCCCCTGGAAAATGCCCTTCCACTTTTTTGCCGATCCGCTTTGTCTCCTGAATCCAGTAAAGCATTAAATCGTCTCCATCCAGAAGTTGAGGCCACCCTGTCAGCTCCCCTCCCTGGATGACTTGATCATGCTCAATCCATGATTTCACATCGCTGTTTGAAAAAATCCTCTCTTCCCCATTCAGGACAGTTTGGGCATCATATCGTGCCCACCAATACATCGTGACAGGGCACTTCCGCAGCTCTCGCAGCAATGAAAACGCTTTCTTTTTCTTCAAATGTAAAAACAGAAAAAGATTATCGTTGATCATCGTAGTTGTGCCCGTCTGCAAGGCATACCGGGCCAACGATTGGGGATTATACAACAAATATGGATGAGCGTGCGGCTCAATATATCCCGGAACGAGTATTAAACCCGAGCAATCCACGATGTCCGTCGCATCTGTTTTTTTCGGAAGATCCTCTCCTGCATAAACGATGCGATCCTGATGAATCCAAATATTCCCATCCACCCAGCGGCGAAGCACAGAATGCAAAAAGCGAGCGTTTTTTAACAGCAAGTCAGGTGCTTTATTGCCGTCAATGATGGCTGCTTGTTCGCGTATATGTTTATTTTTCCACATAAAACGTTGTTCCAAAAATCATCCCTCCCTGGGGAGAAAAATTGCTTATTTTAATATAATGACATATTCATAAAATGTAAACGGTAAAAGCAAGCGCTTACGTTGTTGTTTTTAATACTAACACATTTTTTATTTTAACGCATTAAAGTTGGAAAGGTATTTTTATATTTTTTGTGAAGCTGTTAAAATTGGGGTATTCACCAAGATAATTCTCTTGTTCAGCCCCCACTAATTTCAATTTGCTAACTTCTGATTGCGCAACAATCCATTACTCTGCATTTACAAAAAGAAGAAGGTACATCACGACCTTCTTCCATGATGATTGCAAAGAAGTTCAAATGACATTAATAATCATTTCAGTGGTAATTCCAGCAAAACCTATTTCGCAGGACATAAGAAATCCTTATTCGGTCATCTCGTTGTTTAGAAGCTCTTATTTTTGTGAAAATGGAATATCAATCGTGAATGAATATTGTTCATAAACATTTCCCATTTTCTCCTCTTCATCTTCAAGAACAAGATAATATGTTTTTCGTTTATCATAATACACAGATTTAAACACAAATTTTTCTTTGTACGTACGTTCAACTGCCTGTGAAGAGGATTTGTCAGCAATAATGATGTTTTCATTTGAGACACGATTCCCTTGATCATCTATAAAGTATAACTTTAACCTTCTTGGAAGTCTTTTCTCTTCAACTTTTTCTATTTGGAAAAACTCCAGATATATAATCATATTGGTGATTTTCCGCATTGGAGTTGTCAGCTTTACATCCACTTTTTTTACCATGTTTCGTTGTGATTTGCTGCGGTCATTCTTAAATGTAATCACAGGAACGACAATTTCTTGAAGCATGGCGCCGCCATGTACGTAATTCGCCCCTGCCCCCTGAACCGCGAACCGGTGAACCCCTTTTGGAATGATGGCAAATCGTGCCTCAGGCTGATCCAGAATATAGTCCATTGGAAACGTCCATGTTCCTTCAACTGCTTCATTATGCTCAGTTATTGAAAATCTCCGGCTCATCAGTTTGGAAGCCTCCGGTTTTCGTAAAAGCTTGTGGCACCGCTGGAGAGGATCGCGCTGATAGATGAATCCATGATCGGCTGTAATAAGGATATTGGATGCACTGAGATTATTGACGAGTTGATTAACCAGCAGACTAATATCATCAATCGCTTCTTCCACCGCGTGGAATACTTCGCCTTCGGTTGCCGCATGATCTCCTCTGGCATCAATGACATTATGATAAATATAGATAACCTTTTTCCCTTGAAATGTCTCCCGCAAAGTTGAGCGGCTCATATTGTTGACTTCTTTATATTGAATGGCTAAGGAATCAGGAACAACGCTCTGCAAAATGTCATTTCGGTTTGTTATGCCGGTAGAATCAATGCCATCAACCAATATCCTGCCGTCGACAGAGTACTCGATATGTTTATACGGAAGCAATGAAGCCATACCAAGTGCTGTATAGGATGGAAGCACACTTTGTATGGAGGTGATTTCTGCCGCCGCTTTTCGCTGGTTGTTTAAGACTTCCGCCAGCTCTTTGGCTGCTTCATAACGCAATGCATCTGATATGATGACAAATACTCTTTCGTCATTTTCCTGATATTCATGGACCCAATCCCGGTAGAAATTTTTTTGTTGGGTAATTCCTTCTAGCGGCCAAACCATGTCATGATTATGTTCTATACTGCCGGACCATTTCAATGCCAGTTCTTCCAAAAAGTAATTTACATAGACATTTTCAATCTTATCACGCAACTGACGAAGTCTTTCTTTTTCTTCTGCCCGGTCATAGGCTGTATAGAATTTCCGATAGGCGGTATCAATGACGTAGTATTCATTTGTATAAGCCTGAAACATCCGGCCGGCTGATTGTTCCGGTATGAAATAATCCCATTTCTCCGTATAGTTCAATAGCTCGACAGCATGCAGGACCGCCTCGTATTCATAACGGTATTCAGGGTACCAGTGGTGCTTTCGCCTTGCTGCAATGATGTCAAAATATTGTTCAAAGTGGTTGATGCCACTTGTTAATTGTTCCGCCAAGTAACGAATGATTTTTTCGTCATAGATAGAAAAAGCATCCAGATGGATTATATCTTTTATATCGATTTGCTCTGCGTAATGGTTTGCCCTGACGACTTCGGAAATTTCATTTGACAAAAGGTTAAATACATGGCGGCCTAAGCGGTGATTCATCCATTGATCCATGAATACGATGATATTTGCAGGCCTTCGGCTCACATATTTCTGCCATGTTTCAGGGATTTTCATATCAAGGTTTTGTTCTGAAAGATATGTGAGCATAAAGAAGATAAGAAGCTCCCGAATCGAACGATCAGGCAAGGTATAACCGTGGTATTTTTCAACAAGCCACCAGAACTTCTCTTCGTCCCCATATTTCCGGATACGGTCCCGGGCTGATTCATCATTGTCTTTGTACCTGGTGAACAGTGTCCTGAGAATATCGTCAAGTGTGTTGGTTGGGCTTTTGCATAATACGGCCAATACTGTTAGGTCGATTGTTTCTTCTGTGTAACATTCCACTTGGTACTTTTGAAATGATTGGAAACGCGCTCTGCTATTGAAAAATTCCTTATATGACTGAAATGTCTCCCTTAATCCGTCATCGTTGATCCCCAGTTCCCTCATGATGACGGTGATTTTGTCGGTGGCAAATTCATAGCCAATTTTATAAAGGTCATATAGCCAGTCTTCGCGGGGAACCGGCTTTGGCATGTTTGCATAAAGAAGAAAATGGGACTTTGTATCTTTTTTCTCCAGCTCAAATTTTGTTGCGAATAGATTATGGTCGGTCACTTTCCAGATGCGGACATTCTCCAGTTTAAGCTCATCGACATCGTCGATAAACTCCCCTTCTTCGTCATACCAAAAAACGATATGCCGTTTGCGTCCATTTGTTAATTCTTTCTGATAGATATCATTCAATACGCGATATACTTCTTTAAGATTCATCCTACACCACTATCCTTTATGTAAGTGGGCGGGAGTGACTGTTCCCCTGCCCGTATCATCGTTATATCTTTGCCAAGACGTTCCCTTTCAGCGGCTTTTTGCCTTCTCCCTGCGGGATTTCGACATTTTGGAATTTTGCATAGTTCACTTTCACGCCGTCATCCAGGTTAAGGTCCAGTTTCTGGTTGGCTACATGGGCGATGATCTGATCGTAACTTTGGCATTCCAGCAGTTGTTTCTGCAGTTTTTCCTTGTTTTTTCTCGCTCGTGTTTTTTCCTGCTTGGACACGTCAGACTCCAGGAGTATGTCCATCCGCTCGATTTCTTCTTCATATTTCCGCTGCTGGGCGTGCAAGTAGTCTGTCCGCACACGTGCAACGAGTCCCGGTTCATAACGATGCAAATAAACGAGCGCTTTGAATCCGTCCTGCTTACCGCTTTCAAAGAGCCAATAGATTGGCCGTTTTTGATAGATATGCAAATGGTCTTTATAAAATTCTTTCAGAAAATAACGCCGGATCCGCTGGCGGGATGTTTCATTCGCTCTTCTTGTAATCGTATCCGCGATGAAATCGAGGTTATCCTCCAAATGTTCGTTACCAAAAACAATTTTCAAAATATCAACAAACCGAGAAACAATATCATCCTCAAAATACATTTCATCCGCAATCGGAATCACATTATCCGAATCAGGTACAAAAGTCTCATACCGCCCCAAATCAAACTCGCCGCCGGCAAATACAAGCCCTTCCTCATCCAGCGAATAACGCCCAAACATCAAACCGACAGCATAAGAAAAAAACGACTTCACATCCCGGACCGCATCCGCCCGCCGGACCGTCACATCCTTATCTTCCACTTCAGGCGTCAACTCATCCTCCAACCCATACAACCCAATAAAAATCCGATTCAACTCCTCCTCATTCGCCTTTAACTGATAAAATCTACTTTCTGCATGATTTGCCCATTGTAAAAAGGATTCTTTAAGTAATACACCATCTTCCCTATATTTCAAAAAAGGATGCTGGTTAAATTGTAACGAAACTTCATAGTTATCCCAATCCTTATCGGAGATATCTATATTCTTCTGTACTATTTTATTTACACTCTCTTTATCTTCATCATTTATAATTAAAGGTACATTCCTTACGTCCTGAACATTTAGATTCATTGTTGCATTATTAAGGTTTACAAAGTATTCTCCAGCTTTAGAATTAAGAAAGCCCAAAGTAAAAAATAACTCAGACTGATCATTAAAGAAAAGTGTTGGTGCTGCTAAATTAAATGTAAAACCTTCCTTGACATATCTAAACCCTTTTAAAGGTGATGTCCCTACCATTGTCCAACAGATGCCTTCTTTAAACCAAAGATATTCAGGTATGATCCTTGCCACTTTATCTTTTCTATAATGGTCTCGGGCTTCTTTACTCCAGTCTATTAACCATTCAACATTCCCTGACCACCTTCTATAAGGTCCACCCTTAACATGGATAAACCATTTTTTGTTTATTGAATTATTATCAACTTCCCAAACATATCTTAAATACTTATCATTATTACCTGTTTTTGTTTGACCATCCGAGATGGTTACATCTTTTATCGTAATTCCTTTTCCAAATACCTTTATAACTGATTCTGTTATCCAATATGCAATCGGTGAACCTGTTATTTCTGAAAAACCTTCCTGAGTCCGCTCAAAGTACAATTCTTTATTAAAAAATTGTTTAACCTTTTGCTCTGCATTATTATAATCCGTAAGACGAATAAAAGTAGAAAGATAGTCTTGAACAACATTTTTCCTCATCACAAACGACGTAGTTTGAACCACTTCTCCACCGATTTCTGGAAAGGCCCTTGTTCCAAGGTGTACCATTGAGTAAATCTGGTGATTCTGGAGCATTGATTTTCTTAAGTCTTCATAGGAGGAAAGGAACATCCAGGAATGCTGGTTGACCATTCCGATAAATCCGTTTTCTTTTGCTGAAAGGCTTGCCACTTCCATGAAGACCGCAAAGAGGTCAGCGCTTGAGTTTTTATAGTGTTTTCTCACATAGTCTACCAACTCAGCGTTCATGCCCTTTCGCCCCATATACGGCGGGTTGGTCACAACGACGTCGTATTTTTGTGCGAGTATGATGGCCTGGTCGATCAGCTTCTCGATGGTTGGCAGTGTGTTGATTTTGAAGTCCATGACGAACATGTTGTCTGTTTCTTTTTCTTTTATCGACTTAACTTGCTCTTTTAATGCCTTTAGGTTGATATCTGGAACTTCGATGATGGAGCCGAGCAGTTTTCCATCTTTGAATGTTTCTATCAATGTCTCTATGTCACTTCGTAAGTCGGTGTTTTCTGCAAAGATCTCTATATCTTGCTCTTTTAGCAGGTTGCTCTCCTCAATCCAGTGCAAATGAGTGCTTATTGCTGAATTGAATATACGGTGGTTGTAGCCTCTCGCTTTCATCATGACCGAAAAATAGGCAAGTTGCGCCGCACGGGGGTCGATGTCTAGACCATAGAGATTGTTCTCTAAGATTAGTTTAGGAATATCCTGCTCCCTGTATCCTTGAGTTTTATATAATTGGTAGAACACTTCAAATGCATAAACAAGGATATGGCCGGATCCCATGCATGGGTCGAAAAACTTGATGGACTCCGGTTTCAAATACGGGTCCTTTAGTTGTTCCAATTGCCCCTTGACACTCTCCGGCTGTTCCGCCGCCTCCAAATAATAAGGAAGCTTTGCCTGCAGCGAATCATCAGGATGCGATTCCAGCCACAGCCGGCCCAAAGAATTGTCCACCATATACTGCACAATCCATCTTGGCGTAAACAGCTCCGTTGCCGCCGGAATATTTTCCTTCGAGATCTTTTGGTTTTTCTTCAGCGCCGCAAAGACCTCATCCTTCTTCTCTGAAATATAATACTGGTACAGCCAGCCAATAATTTCCACTTCTTTTGTCCAGTCTTCCTCAGCAATCATCGTCACCATGTCATGGATAACGGAAGTTTCCGCAAGAAGCTGGTTTGGGAGGAGGAGCTCCGTGTAATCCTCAATCTTCTCAAACATCATCGGCATGATTTCACCCAATTTATTGCATTGCCTGATCAATATGTATTTGAACAAATCCTCATCGTCATTGGCATCCTGCAGCTCATAGACCTTCTGCTCATCAAGCTCCAACTCATCCACCAACATCTGGACCTCAGTTAATGCATCAGGCTCCGTTTTCCCCGGCTCAATCGACGAAAACACCCTGACACCCGTCGGCAAATAATCATTCACTTCCATGAACCGTAAAGCGATAAAGCGGTTGAACCATGTATAGGCCACTTCCTCTATCACCTGATCGTAGCCCTTTTGCTCAATCTCACGGATCAACCTTTCCCTTTGTCTGATTTCGTACTTTTTATAAAACTTTTGATTGATCAGAAATCCGTCCTGATATACTTCCGCCTCTTTTACCGCATCTTTTGTGACTCCCAGTTCAAACGCCTTCTGGTCCACTGCCTCCATTAATTTTTTTCTGGCAGTGACCGCAAACCTTTTGATCGCGCCCTTATCCAAACCATATCCCCTCTTTTTCTCTTTCAGTCAATAAGCATAAATATATTCGGGAAATTCATTCTCCTGCTTAATATATTCATAAGCCTCCTGCAAGCCTTCCCTTGGCTTGATCCCCTGCTTCACAGCATGTTCATATACATTTATCCATGAGTTAGTGCTTTGATGGTGCATAATGAGCTGAAGCAAAACAAATAATTTTATCTCACGGCCAGATTCAATGTAATATTTTTTAAAAACATTAATCGCTTCCTGATACTCCCCCAAAGCGCTCTGCGTCATAAAAATCATTTGTACCAAATGGTTGATATACTGCTCATTTTTCCATATACCGTCCCTTTTCGATCGTTTCAATGCCTTGCGCTTTTCATGAAGAAGCTCCTCGGCAATCGCAACCATTCTTTCTTTCAGCGGAGCATTATTGAGCGCACGCAACAAAACGCCAAGCAATGACCTTGTCGTTGTATAGTAGTTGGAGTCCTCTTCAATGACAAGCTTTAAAGACCCGGAAATCCACTGATCCGGATCCTCTGTTTCTTTTTTTAGCAACACCACCCATTCCAGGAAGTCCGTTTGCGGAATTTTTAACGTATCAAATGGTTCTTGGCTTGCAAACACATAATGCCCGGATGCATAGACAAACAGCCGATACAACTCTTCCATCAGAGAAGCACATGCTTTTTGATGTACAGGATGATTGGAAAAGCTCATTACCTGCTCAACCAACCTTTTTGCTGTAAACCTCCAATTCGAACGTTCTTTCTTTGGTACCGCCCGGTTGGGAGCAAAATAATTTTGGGCCCATGCATTGGCAATAAACGTCTTTGTTTCCTGTTCAACACTGTGAAAGTCCAGATCCTTCATTGATTGCTTTGCACTTTTTCGGCTTTTCTTAAAAACCTCCGGCTCCTCAATCAACCTGTCTATCTCTTTTTCTTCCCGCATTCTCTTCGGAATCTGCTTATACATCTCCACAATGATTTGCTGAAGCTCGTCTTTCGTTGAACTTCTTATCTTTTCCCGCAGTTCGCTTACTTTCAACTTTATCCCCCCAAACATATCGAATCAGTCAAGCATACTCAATCCCAAACAGGCACTTATCATAACAAAGACTCTTTCCTGCTTAATATAAATTTATTTATCATACGTGCTCACACCAAATGAATCGTTGTATCCTCATCCAATTCCTCGAGGAGCTTCAATCTCAGTTCTTCCACGAACTGATCGATATCGTCCGCTGATTTGAGCGTTTTCGTTCCCTTGATGACCATATTTTTGCTCAAGGTCTTTGTCTTTCTTGGACGTACAGGCGTTGCTGCCGCCGTTCCCCTCTGTCCGCCTTCCGGGTCCCTTGCCGGCACCCCTGCCGCCTCTTTCTCCCTTGCCTGTTCCAGTTCATCCAGACAGCGCACTTTCAGCCTGTCGCTTTCCACCTGCATGGCGACTGCCTCGTATAGATTATTCGTGGTGGAAAGCCGCTCTTCCAATCTTTGAAACCGCGCCCGGAACGTTACTAAAAATTTCTGCTTAAGTTTTTCATCATCCGCGAGTTCAGCCATCACAGCTTTTAAGTCGCTTTGGATCGCTGCCTTCACTGGCTTGCACTCTTCCTCAAGCAGCTCAACAAATTCTTCATCAAACACCTGATAGAGACCGGGCAATTCCTGAATCATGTCATACGGCTTGGCATTGCGGACAATCCTGTCCATCTTTTCCACAATTTCCTGGATGCCCTTGTCCGTCACATACGTCCTATTATTCTCAAAAATCGTCAGCCTCTTTTTCGCTTCGTCGAATTTATCACGCTGATTCTCAAAGAAACTTTTTACCTCTTTTACATCATAAGCGTACTCTTTCAATTCGTGGCGCAATTCCCGGATCGTTTTATAATAAGTAGCCGTATCATTGATATTGAGGACAGATTCAATTAATTTCTTCCCATCCAGAAGAACCGCTTCCCCAGGGTAGTATTGATTATTGCGGTAGTTCGCCAATAGATCTGCCAACTTCTCTTTTTCTTGCGACAACAGTTCATTAAATCGGTCTTTCAAACCATCCTCATCAGTCGGCAGTGCGGAAATACCGAACATTTCCTTACATACATCCCTGACATTTTTGATCAGCAGCTGCGGTATCCGTTCCCGCTTCTTTACAATGACCCGATCTACATAATCCCGCTTTGTCAAATATTGGATCAATTGGGGATCTGTTAATTGAAGCTCGGAACTGTTTAGTAAAAATTTCACTTCTTGGGCTTTAAACAGTTCCAACAGAATCGCAGTCGTATCAAAATCAAGCCATCCATAAGGCTGTTTTGCAAAGTACGTGGTGATGCTCTTGACGGTCATGGGCTGATTGCGAGTTGTCAGGCGGTCCACATAGTTGTCGACTTCTCTTATGGCATGATGGTTTCGCCCACCATTATGATCCATGGACAATTGCGTCGATGAAACGGCCAGATCCTGGAGCTCTCTCGGCGAGCCAACAAACTCCGTGACATAATCGAGCTTGTTATAAAGTGACTTAATTAACATCCGAAACGCCTCATTGATCCGGTCAGTAGGGTTCTTTCTGTTAATCTCCAACTGTTGGGAACTCACAAACACTTCAGCCGAACTTAACGCCTCTGTCAGAAGCGTCGTAATCCGTTCGCTTCGCTCGGTGACTTCCCGCGTTTTTCGACTTTTAATATCCTCTATTGCCTGCGAGACCGATGTTCCGCTCTTGATTCTTAAATAAGCTTGTATTTTTAAAACTTCTTCCATTTCCTCCAAATATGATGCATCCTGCGGCAGCTTGAAAATGACGTTGTTTTCCCTCATGGACATCATTTTCAATTCAGATGTACTGTATTCCATTGCAGCATCTGCATAAGGCGTTAATATACGGATGCCGATATCATGTGCCTGTGTGCCAATCGGCCTGTCATCAATGAAGGCGTTGAAAGCAAAATGATGCTTTGGCGAATAACGGAACTTTTTATCCCGGTAGATGCCTTCAAAGATTTCTTCTCCGATCTTTTGAATGACTTCTGACATTTCCACATGCATGTTTTTGATTTCGCGATTTACATCCTGCTCATCGTTTGTGAGGAAAATATAATCATCCCCGTTTTTTTGTATGAGCGTCTGCCCGATAAGCCGCGTTAAAGATTTCTCAATTTTTTTCTTTAAATCCAACTTGTCGGCTTCGATGTCATCGACCATCAAAGTGGCGATATTTTCCAGGTTGGCGGGCAGTTCTTTTACATATTTTATCAGGAACAGTAATTTCAGAATTTCAACATCAAAGGATTCAAGCTTTTCATTTTTCCCTGCCTGAATGATAACAGTCCGAATACTGGAATCAAGGAATGCTTCAATAGTTTCATAGAATGCCGAAAAAGGGACAAGCACCCCTTCCTCCCGATCGGAAAAGCGGATAGCCGACTCTTGAAACGCACTTAAAAGAGAACGTTCCCCTTCCGCCAAGTGCTTTCCTGATGCGCCATGGATCCGGACGCCTGTAAACACTTTTTGCAATAAATTGAATTGGTACGGTACAAACGGATACACATCGATGAAATCCTGTTCGTCCGCATATTTTTTCATCTCTGCACTGTTATCGGTAAACGTTAATAGATTATGTAAAATAGAGCTGTTTTTGCGATATACTTCTTCCAGCGCCTGTTTCCCGGGTTCGTTTTTTGTCAGAATCCGTTTTTTAATCACTTCATCAACAAAAGCACTGGACAGGCTCAACTTTGTATCAAAGCGCCCCTGGATTTTTGAAAAGTCGTTACCTTTTACTGAAAGCACCGAATCGATGTCTTCCTGGCTTGTAACGGCAATCCACGCTTTTCCTTTGCATTGACGGCCAAATTCATGTACGATTGTCTGCAGATTTAACATGTCGTTTGAGTTGTCGCCGATATATTGTCCTACTTCATCAATCAGAAAGGCCACATGGTGATTATTGCTTTTTGAATCGATATATTCTTTCACCCGCTTTGCGAAGCGCTCGATACTGATGGTATATTCCTGCTCGGCTCGTTCAAACCAGTTACGTGCTGCTTCCTCGCTCATTTGCGTGGTCCGTGTCAACGCCTTAATAATGGCGTCTTCCTCGTAATAGAAATCTTCCCGAGAATCCACCCATTCATTTCCGGAGATTTCCTTGAAGACTGCTTTAAAATTTTCATATGTACCGTCATAGTGCATTTTCCGTTCGATTTCCGCAATCCATGGGATCGCACCGCAGAAACCCTGCATTTCATTAAAAACCTTGTTCAGCACCTTGACGATCGAATCTTTGTCAGCCATGGAATCAGATTCACTTTTCGCATCAATGTCAAATAAGATAACATCTGTTGTAATATCGTCTGTTTTTTTCATATCGGCAAAGATTTGCGGATCGTCAATTTTATTTTCAAAATAATCAATGGCATTTTTTCCGGCAATAATCCGGTTTTCTATTAAATAGGATAGTATTTTTAGAAAATGGGATTTCCCCGATCCAAAAAAACCGGATATCCAAACGCCGATTTTATCTGTCGGCTCTGTAACGCCTTTTTTATAGGCTGCAAAAAAATGGCCGATATGTTTCTGTAATTCATCTGTTACAACATACTCTTCCAGTTCCAGAAGAATATTTTCTTCATAGTCCTGGCCAACTTTGACGACCCCTTTTATGTCCCGGTCAATTTTACGATCAAACATTTTTTTGATCTGCATGGATTTCTCCCCCCTAATAATCTACAAGCTGGAACGCGCGATAATAGTTGTCATCCTTTATCTCACCGAATAATTGCAGGTCTTGCCCATTGTAACGGCCTGGGAAAAACAATACAACCGGATTTTGGTCGACCGCCTTATATAAATTGTTCAAAATGACATGGGAGCGGATAATCGGAAAGGCCTTTCCAATTCCTGTAATAAATATGATGTCATTTTCCTCTACACGGTTGGCTATGTATTTGATAACCAAGTCATTATCAAGTGTGAGCCTTAGTGATTTCCGTGTCGCGTTTAGGACAAATTGGCTTCCTTTCTTCTGTTCCATTTGAAAGTTTTTCTCCAGATAGCCTTTGCTGTCCAATATTTCAAGAACGACTTCATAAAGGTCGAACTCAATAATTCGTTGGTTTGAGTGGCTGTTATTTACATGTTCTTTCAAAAAAGCGACATGCTCCCTAACAAGCATTTCATATTCGGGTTCATAATCAAATATGTGATAGCCGATTTCATTACCCAATCCCTTATTTTTCCGGAAAGAAGGATTTGTTATTTTCGGCAGAATTTCATCCAACCGTTCTCTTATCGTCTTCATGCTATCCTTGTCCTCCTGTGAGAACCTTGATGAACCCGTTACCATCGGAATCTTTTATGTAATCAAATACCTCTGGATTCATCATGGGTATGCTAACTTCCCGGTCCCTCTTCTGATTTTTTATCAATCCCGCTTCGTATAAAATCCGTACATAAACCTGCTTTAACTTATAAAAGGTATACTCCTTCCATTGAGCAACCGTTGCGCTCTGCTGGCGCTTCGCTTCAAAAAAATGGTGAAAATCGCGGTCTTTCAGCAGCAAATCGCGCCTTGCAATTTTCTCGCTAAATACCTCGTGCATAAATTCATAAAACAGCCTGTCCGTTTTAAGAATAGCATACAGTACGATCAGCTTGCTTGTATGTATGTCAGCAGTTATAAGTTTTTCTATAAGGTAATCGTCCAGTACTTTTAAACGCGTCTTGATGGCTGAAGCAATTTCTCTTTTGCGGGCTTCCGTCTTTACTTGGAAAATATTTCGCTGAATGATCTGTTCTTTCAATTCAAGTTCATTCAGCCCTTTCAAATGCAGCTCTGCCAGCATTTTGGTTTCCTTATACAAAAACGGCCGTGACTTGATGGTAGAGCTGTACTTTAATTCTTTTTCCATATTATCCCTTTCTCATGGTCCGATATTTAGTTCCATTTTATCATTAAAATGTGCGCAGGCTGAACGGTTTTTCGACAGTTTTAGCAAGTTTATTGGTCTTCGATATAATTGTTTAACATAAAGATAATGGGGGGGGAGTGTAATAAATGATATAATGAGCGTAGGGATTAGAGAAGTTAAGAGGATCAATTAGTTTAGTCATTTCTTAGAGGTATGCCTTCTCCATAATTCCCCTGTAAACCTTGATGTGATATGATACTCACCCACATTTATGGCGGCTTCTTACTGCCATAATTCCCCTGTAAACCTTGATGTGATATGATAAACCATTATCTGTTGGTTTCAAAGACTTAGCCATAATTCCCCTGTAAACCTTGATGTGATATGATAGGCAGGCCGACTGTTAGTGTTGCACCAAAGCCATAATTCCCCTGTAAACCTTGATGTGATATGATCTTCATTTACACCTTGTTTTTGCAAAAGCAGCCATAATTCCCCTGTAAACCTTGATGTGATATGATTATTTGTTTGTTACTTCATCTTTATTCTTGGCCATAATTCCCCTGTAAACCTTGATGTGATATGATTAGGTGTATATACCCAATAACCTTCCGCACGCCATAATTCCCCTGTAAACCTTGATGTGATATGATTGAGCAATTTGACAGCAATTTAAAGTATGAGCCATAATTCCCCTGTAAACCTTGATGTGATATGATCCATATTTCTTTAGGTGTCCTCCATCCTTTGCCATAATTCCCCTGTAAACCTTGATGTGATATGATTTTCTCTCATATAAATCATCCACCTTACAGGCCATAATTCCCCTGTAAACCTTGATGTGATATGATCCAATCGCTTTTTATTAGTGTCTTCCTCCTGCCATAATTCCCCTGTAAACCTTGATGTGATATGATGGGCCAAATTGGCAAAGCAGCATGGCATAGGCCATAATTCCCCTGTAAACCTTGATGTGATATGATTAAGACAGGCGTCGAAATTGACGAGAACGGGCCATAATTCCCCTGTAAACCTTGATGTGATATGATAATTATTCGAGTGGATAGACGTTTCTAAGAGCCATAATTCCCCTGTAAACTTGATGTGATATGATTGCTTGCATTGCTTCTTCAACTGTTCTTCCGCCATAATTCCCCTGTAAACCTTGATGTGATATGATGCAGAAACCGAAAGTACTGAAATCGTAAAAGCCATAATTCCCCTGTAAACCTTGATGTGATATGATTCTATTAACTATAATACTACCAACCTTTCCGCCATAATTCCCCTGTAAACCTTGATGTGATATGATGCGATTGACCGGCAATGTGCCTCGATTTAAGCCATAATTCCCCTGTAAACCTTGATGTGATATGATGATGAAGAACCGGATGAATTTAATCCCGAGCCATAATTCCCCTGTAAACCTTGATGTGATATGATAAAACTTTTCGGATAGCTGAGTCGGACTATGCCATAATTCCCCTGTAAACCTTGATGTGATATGATCTTGAAAGTGGCAATGAAGGTACAGAAGTTGCCATAATTCCCCTGTAAACCTTGATGTGATATGATAAGTTTTTAAATGATAAGGGAATGTTTAAGGCCATAATTCCCCTGTAAACCTTGATGTGATATGATCTATCGCCCGACGACATAAACACGATGGTAGCCATAATTCCCCTGTAAACCTTGATGTGATATGATCCTTCTCAATGACTTAGATACACGAATTGGGCCATAATTCCCCTGTAAACCTTGATGTGATATGATCGCCGAACCTTGAATTATTGCGTTAGTAGAGCCATAATTCCCCTGTAAACCTTGATGTGATATGATATTTATGTTATTTTTATTATACACAATTATGCCATAATTCCCCTGTAAACCTTGATGTGATATGATCTTCCGCCAGTTCATTAGAACGTACCAGCGGCCATAATTCCCCTGTAAACCTTGATGTGATATGATAGGACGCTATCTATTCCGAAGAAGATTTGTGCCATAATTCCCCTGTAAACCTTGATGTGATATGATCACACCTATCCACACCCCCAATCTTTCAAAGCCATAATTCCCCTGTAAACCTTGATGTGATATGATATCACGACGCTTGGCTTTATCCGGGATTATGCCATAATTCCCCTGTAAACCTTGATGTGATATGATGAAATGGCTTTAATCAAGAAGTATGAAAAAGCCATAATTCCCCTGTAAACCTTGATGTGATATGATAAACATCGAAGCAATCGGAACAAAAGTGGCGCCATAATTCCCCTGTAAACCTTGATGTGATATGATACGGGTCAATCTACAAATGAAGGTTTTAAAGCCATAATTCCCCTGTAAACCTTGATGTGATATGATAATCAAAACAGTCATATCTTCAGCAATTAAGCCATAATTCCCCTGTAAACCTTGATGTGATATGATTCTGATTGTTATACTATCACCGTTTTGGTTGCCATAATTCCCCTGTAAACCTTGATGTGATATGATAAAAAAACGGGAGGGTTATTAAATGGCTCAGCCATAATTCCCCTGTAAACCTTGATGTGATATGATTTGCCTTGATTTTGATAGTTAAGTTGCGAGGCCATAATTCCCCTGTAAACCTTGATGTGATATGATTTGCTTATGTTTTGCGTGTGATTCATCATTGCCATAATTCCCCTGTAAACCTTGATGTGATATGATACATGACCGTAAAACCCTTGATTTCTCCCCGTTTCAAGGGTTTTGCATTTCCAAAAATGAAGGATTTAACCCTGGGATTTATCCGCTTTCTTTTATTTTTTATAGAAATAACCGAAAAAAAATACCTGCAAAATAAATTGCAAGTACTTTTAAAAGAAATCTACTTTTTTAACACCGAGTTCTTCTTCGGGTGTAGTTGTACCCAATAAAATCTCCATATTTGCGAATTGTTTTTCCGTTATTTTCAATGCTCGTATGGCACCATTAACAGGTGGGAGATTCTCCTGCAGTCTCTTCACATGTTTGCGGACTGCATCCTCTCCATTGCAAATTCTTGTGTATACTGAATATTGAAGCATTGTATATCCATCATTTAATAAAAACTTACGGAAACGAGAGTAGGCTTTTCTTTCCTTCGGAAGTACTACCGGCAAATCAAAGAAAACGATAATCCTCATGTATCTACTCATAAGTATGAACAGTTAAATTAGTTAATTCCGGAAGGATCAATAAGTTAGCGTCCTGCTGCCGGCATGCAGATACAAAACTCTTGATCATATTGTCCACTCCATGGGTTACATTCAGCCTTTCGTTTTTCCATTTCGCTTCAATTTCCAACACTTCAAATAATTTCTTCCTAATATCTGGAGACCATTCTAAATCTTCTTTTACATTATTAACTATGACCACATCAACAAATGGGCGCAACACTTCCATGAAATCATCAGCCAAATTAAATGCATTTGTCTGGCTGTCGTGAAAAATTCCAATACTGGGAGTAAACCCATACCTGACAAGTGCTCGGGCTACAAGAGAGCGAATGATGCTATAACCGTAATTTAATGAGATATTATATATATTTTCTTCCCTTCTTTGAAACCTTGGACCAAACAGCGTTTCAAAGTAAAGCTTTGCGCCATACGCCTCTCTATTTGTTCGGTCGCCGGATTCAACACTTCGGCTGATTAAATATAGCTTTTGCGCCTCTTCACCTTTATGGACCAATTCAAGGCAGCGTGCTTGATTTTCAAGCTTTCTGATAACAATTTTTTGCCATATCCTCTTTTTGAATGGCCTTCCTAGCAAGAGTTGCATATCCAATGCTTGTTTTTGTCTTGAATGCCGGTGGAATGGCTGTACAATTCCACTTGGCATTCGTTTTCGATCACAGACAATCAGCTCAATATGATACTCTGTACATTTGCTTAAGAGACCATTTGTAATTGTAATGGCAGGGTCTTCAAGCGTAATCGTCACAATGTCCTCCAAAGGGATTTTGATAGATTCATCCTGTTTTATAACTAACTGTTCATGCGATGTCGAGAGCTTTGCTGGATTTCTAATTACAATATGCCTATACGCCATGACGCTTTTCCTTGTGGACTTTTGTGAGATTACCTAATGGATCTGTTTGATATTTTTCAAATGTGAGTAATCCTTTGGAACCAATCGCATCTTTAAAACTATTCATATGGTCTGTGATATTTATTTGAGCAGTTCCTGTATGGACACCCTTATAATAAAATATGCCTTCTGACCAAGACACAGTCGCGCCAGTATTTAACTTTGATTTTTTCTCCCTGGGCATTTTTATTTTTATTACATCATTTGGATATAAATTAAATAAAAATTCATAATCTGATGTTATTTCATCCCACTCGCTATACGGCTTTAAAGCAGTAATAAACTTCTCGGGCACTCTATTCGCCAACACATCACTGACATACACAGGAGCCAAATAATATTTGCCGCTCTCCTTATGCCTGAAAACTTCAGTCCGTGCAATGCTTGCGTTGTCTGCAACTGTTTTATCATCCAAATAAAACACCTGGTTAGCAGTGGTTTCTAATTTAACACTCCGGATAATCGGTGCTTTCTCTGGATTCTTCGATGGCTTATATAAAGGTGTGCTGAATGCTTTCTTTGCATCCCCGTATTTCAAAAATCTTTCTTTAATTGCCTGATATGTTTTAGGATCAGATTCTTTTCCATACATCGGAAAATCTCCGTTTTTATCAAACTTAATGTCTTGCAACGGATATTTTTTCACCAAAAGGTTCAAGCCTTTTTCCGTAAAGCCCCGATGTCTTCTGATGGATTCCTCATGAATTTGTCCCTTAACAGATCTCTTCGGCATTCTGGAAACAAAAATGGGTTTGATTCTGTTTATAAAATCTTCATCATAGCTGTCCAGGGATAAGCTTTCCAATCCCAGTTTAAGAGTTTCAGGATTTTGCAGCATTCTGGCTTCAACTTCTTTTGTAAAACCTTCCCAAGGCTCCGGAAAACGCTCTCTTTTTCGCTTAAGGAGTTGGGAAGCATGCAGTTCACTATGCTTGAAATAATTGCTCACACGATGCCTGAAAGAAAGACTTACTGCGACAAGTACTGCATCCAATGCATGATGCAGGTCATTTTCTTCACGATTTTTGTTGAATCCCCATCTCTTTCTCATCAACGACGTATATGCCCCATTCACCGTGAACACATACTGTTTCCGGCCTTTTTCTTCCCGGAACTGCAAATTATCTTCAATAAAGCCTTTTAAAAATCTGGTAATGTATCGCGTATCATTCAAATGCCTCGACTTGAACTGCTCTGCCTGTTCATCATCGAAGTTCTGTTTTAACAACAGATCTTTTTTCTTTTTCCGTACCTTTAAGGAATTCACATAAGATATGAACTGATCCCATCTAACTGTATCACTTCCAAACCATTCATATGGCGTCCTGTTTTGCTTGTTTTGATTCTCTTTTGCCAAAACCAATACTTTATTGGCATTGCTGTCATCAAAGCTGCGGCTGTAGGGGATAATGTGATCGACTTCTGCAAATCCATAATCAAACAAACGCTCAATTGGAATGGATTTTAATGAATAAGGGCAGCGGCCATCTTGTTCTTCCCATAACTTATACTTCAAAATATCATGACCCCGAGGATCACCAATTTCCGGATGAAGCTCCTGAATACGGCTTTTGGCCTTTTCATTAATTGTACGGTTCTTGTTATATTGCTTTTCAATTTCCCGTCTTTCGTTATAATGCCTTCCCATTTCCCTTGCCATCTCTATATAGATTTCCGATGGGGAACCGTATCGTTTAATAATCGCATTCAATACCTTCCGAGTCTGGGATAGAGAGCGGATGACAACCGGATTTGCAATATCATTTGCAGGGATAACCGGCAGCAGTTTCTGTTTTTCTTTCCCTACTTTCTGGTTAAAATTATAACCCGCCTTATCACATGCTTCATGATAAAGAAGCCCTTCTTCCAAATGAGGAATGATTTTATTCAGCGCTTTCAATGATAGATGCCCGAATTTGGAAAATGACAGATTTAACAGCTCATCGATAAGCTCACTACTGTACGTTCTATTTGCCATGTTTCTAATTCGCTTCCCATCATTGGTCACAAAATCATTTAGCAGATAATCGCGGGTATCATTATCATCTTTATAGACTGTAACAGCATAGGCAATTGTATCATAGTCAATTGGCCGGTATGACTCTGCCAACGTCTTGCCTTCCACTTCTTTAATAATCTTTTTTATTTCGTAATACCCGTCAAGTGAGATAAATTTCCTGTTTTCGTTCTTTTCGTTCGTCTCGCCCGGATCATAAAATAGTTCATTGAAACGCTCGTCATCTTCTAATTGCAGTATTTTTCGAAGATCCTTATACTTCATTTCTTTTTTGTTCATTATACTTTCCAAAACATTGTTTCGTTCCTCTTTGGAAAGTGCCCTCTGTGGGTTTCTATCAGAAATAATCCTCAGACGGTTGATTTTATCCAACGCTCGGAATTTCTCAAAAGTGTAGGAAAACTTAGGGGCACGTTTTTCATTTTCCTCGAATGTACAGCTTCCAATTCTTTTGGCAATATCCTCTTGTGTAGAAAACGGCCGTTGGGAGCTCCAAATATTGATGTATGCTTCTTCATTTTCCGTTGTTGCAAAGATATGTCCAAATGCACGCTGCTGCTTGAATACCTCTCTTATTTCTTTTTCAATTTCGCTCCTTGCCAAAACGTGAGAATAATCTCCACCCTTATTTCGTTTCAGGCCATTGAATTTTTCATCCAAAACAAGCATTTCAGCAACAGTACGATAACCTTTTTCTTCCATTAATATAGCATTTGCTCTGACTGCTTTTAATAAAGCTCCGCCTTCACCTTCTTTTGTCTCGCTTTTACGATTGGACTTAAATCCCCTATTTTTTGCATAATGGATTAAAACCCTGGCAAATTCTCGGTCCGTCAGCTTCCTTTCCAATGCATTTACTCTTATTAACCAAATGTCCAAGTCGCCATCTTGCCAGTCAAACAGCTGCTCGGCTTCCACTTCGGATAACAGGCCCGATTGAATAAGGAATTTGCGAACACGGCTGACACGGTAGCGGCGTCTCCTCAACCTTCTTCTCATCGATCTGGCTTCGCGCCTCGGTGTTGCAAGTGATGATCCGTTTTTAGGATTTTCCGCTGCATCAAACATTCTCGTTCCTAGGTCTTCAATTCGTTTCTTATCCAAATTAATTACAGCCCACCCTACTGAAGATATCCCGATATCCAACCCTATTTTATACCTCACCATTATCACCTGATTTATGTATTTATAGTACTTATTACCTGTTTTGTATATAAAAAAAATGACTAAATCTCATTAGTCATTGATGTTGTGGGGAACCCCGCAATGTTGCAGGGCTAGGCGATCCCCAACGCCACGGCTTACTGCCTTACCATAATAACTTACCTGTAAACCTTGATGTGATATGATATTTTCGACCTTCCCCCAGATCGATATATCTATAATAATTGCAATTAAATATTTTGTCAATATCTACTATTTTTTATTTTAATTTTATGCCGCCCTTGACTACATCCATCTTTACTGCTCGGGATATTCCATTTGCATACAAAAATCCCACCCGCACTTGGATGGGATTATTTTTTTACAGCGCCTTATGTCCAATGTCGCTCCGGTAAAAGAAATGCTCGCTTTCGAGCTTCTTCATTTCTTTGTAAACATTGGCGTATGCATCTTGAATGTCTGCCCCTTTGGCAGCAATCAATAACAGCCTGCCGCCGTTGGATACATATGTTCCCGGTTCTTTTCCGGCTGCCGTTCCGGCGTGGAATGCTTTTATGCCCGGATCGAGCATGTGTAAATCAGGGATCGGCAGCCCTTTTTCGTAATCGCCGGGATAGCCGTTTGAAGCAACAACAACCCCGATTACCGCATCAGATAACCACTCGATGACGGGTTCTTTTCCGTCAAGCAAATCCAGCATAATAGCCGCCAAGTCACTGTCAAGCCGCTCCAGGACAACCTGAGTTTCCGGATCGCCGAAACGGGCGTTGAATTCGATTGTTTTCGGTCCGTTTTTCGTTAAAATAAGCCCTGCATATAAAATTCCGGTGAAGGGCCGGCCTTCCTTTGCCATCGCTTTGGCGGCAGGGACTACAATTTCATTGACCGCCCGTTCGACTTCAGCATCCGGAATATGTGGCACAGGCGTGTAGGCACCCATTCCTCCTGTGTTCGGGCCTTTATCCCCGTCAAAAGCCCTCTTATGATCCTGGGCGATCACCATTGGGTACACTTTCTCCCCATTTACGAAAGCCATGAGGGAAAATTCTTCGCCTTCCAAAAATTCCTCAATCACGACACTTGCGGAAGAATCACCGAACTTTTCGTCCAAAAGCATTTCTCTCAGCGCCGTGTTGGCTTCTTCAGCTGTCATGGCAACAACGACGCCTTTTCCGGCTGCCAATCCATCGGCTTTGATGACAATCGGGGCGCCTTGTTTATCGACATACGCCTTTGCTTCTTCATACGAATGAAACGTTTCATAAGAAGCCGTTGGGATATCATATTTTTTCATCAACTCTTTTGCGAATGACTTACTGCCCTCGATGATGGCCGCGTTCTTTCGCGGACCAAAAATTTTCAACCCCGCCGCTTCAAATTCGTCCACGATACCGGCATTTAAAGGGACTTCCGGACCGACGACCGTTAAGTCAATCTTTTCTTTTTTGGCAAACTCAATTAAATCGGCAAAGGCTGTTTCTTGAATCGGTACAACCGTTGCATCTTCGGCAATTCCTGCATTTCCCGGAGCGCAAAAAACGTCCGTCACCCGTTCGCTTTCCTTTATTTTTTTGCAAATAGCGTGTTCCCGGCCGCCGCCGCCAACCACTAAAACCTTCACTACCCTTCACCGTCCAATATCGTTATTAGTGTTTAAAATGGCGCACACCTGTAAAGACCATGGCGATTCCGTGCTTGTCGGCCATTTGAATGGAATCTTCATCCCGAATCGATCCGCCCGGTTGAATAATCGCTGTAATTCCGGCGCGCGCTGCCTCTTCTACCGTGTCACTCATCGGGAAAAATGCATCAGAAGCAAGGACCGCTCCTTTTGCCCGCTCGCCTGCCTGTTCGAGTGCTATTTTTGCAGCTCCGACACGGTTCATTTGACCAGCGCCGACCCCGAGTGTCATGGATTGATCCGCAACAACGATCGCATTGGATTTGACGTGTTTCACCACTTTCCAAGCGAGTTTTAATGCCGTCATTTCTTCATCTGTCGGCTCCCGCTTCGTAGGGACAGTGATTTCGGCGTCATCCAACGTAAATGCATCCTGATCCTGGACGAGCAGCCCGCCTTCAATCGAAGTTAACATGTTTTCTTTCACTTTTGCCGCATGAAAATCAATCGTCAACAGCCGAATGTTTTTCTTGGCGGTTAAAATATCCAAGGCCTCTTCCGTGAAGGATGGCGCAATAATGATTTCAAGGAATATTTCTTTCAGCTTGTTTGCGGCATCCGCATCGACTTCGCGGTTAAAGGCAATAATACCCCCGAAAATGGAAGTGGGGTCCGCCTCGAAAGCTTTTGCAAAAGCGTCAGCCGCATTTTCCCCGATTCCGACTCCGCATGGATTCATATGTTTTACCGCAACAGCAGCAGGCTCTTCAAATTCTTTTACTATTTGAAGCGCTGCATCGGCATCATGAATATTGTTGTAGGAAAGCTCCTTTCCGTGAAGCTGCTTTGCATGCGCGATCGAGAACTTGGAGCCAAGCGGACGGACATAAAAAGCAGCTTGTTGGTGAGGGTTCTCACCGTATCTCAGGGGCTGCTTCAGCTCGTATGTAAACGTCACCCGTTCCGGCTGCTCCTCTCCGGCAAGCCCGGTCATATACTCGGCAATGAGTGCATCATAAGAAGCCGTATGGCGGAACACTTTTGCAGCAAGCCTTCTTTTCGTCTCAAGCGGAACTTCTCCGTTTTTACGAAGCTCCGAAATGACTTCTTCGTAGTCGGCACTATCAACGATGACTGTCACACTTTCATGGTTTTTGGCAGATGCCCTTAACATTGCAGGTCCGCCAATATCAATGTTTTCGATGGCGTCTTCGGGGGTTGCGTCAGGCTTTTCAATCGTTTTTTGAAATGGATACAGGTTCACGCACACGATCTCAATTCTTTGGATGCCCTGTTCTGCCAACTGCTTCATATGGGAAGCGTCATTCCCTTTGGCAAGCAATCCTCCGTGAATGAATGGGTGGAGTGTTTTCACCCTGCCTTCCAAAATTTCCGGGAATCCCGTCACTTCGGCAACGCCCGTTACAGGCAATTGGTTTTCTTCCAAAATGCGTTTTGTCCCGCCGGTTGATAAAATGTCATACCCGAGATCCACTAATTGTTTTGCAAATTCAACAATTCCTGTCTTATCCGAGACACTGATCAGCGCTCTTTTCATGATTCCAGCACCTTCCAACATTTTTCATTTAACAAATTTTCAAGCGTTTCAGGGTAAAATACATGCTCAATCGCATGTATTTTTTCAGCCACTTCTTCTTCCGTTTCTCCATCGGCGATTTCGACGGCGCGCTGGGCGATAATGGGCCCCGTATCCATTCCTTCATCGACAAAATGAATGGTTACCCCTGTTACTTTCACTCCTGCCGACACGGCTTGAGCGATTGCATCTTTTCCCGGAAATGCCGGCAGCAGCGATGGATGAATATTGATGATCCTTCCGGGATATTTTTCAAGCAAAAAAGCTCCGATCAAGCGCATGTAGCCCGCCAAAACGATGTAATCCACATCGCACTTTTTCAATTGTTCGTAGATGGCCTCTTCAAATGCCGTTTTGGATGCAAACTGTTTCGGATTGAATGAATAAACGGGAACATCCGCTTTTTTCGCCCTTTCGATCACAAAAGCACCCGGCTTGTCGCAGACTAGCAATTTCAGGTTGGCATGAAGTTTTCCACCTTCAATAGCATCAACGATCGCTTGAAAATTGCTCCCGTTTCCGGAAGCAAATATGGCTATATTTTTCACGTTGACAACCCCGCATCCTTGAACTGGACGCCCTCTCCTTTAATCACCTTGCCGATTTTGTACGCTTTTTCCCCCTGCTCCATAAAAAAGCGAACCGCTTTTTCAGCATCTTCCTGATCAACCGCCACCACGAGGCCGATTCCCATGTTGAAGATGTTGAACATTTCTTCTTTCTTTAGCTCTCCGTATTTTTCCAGCGCAGCAAAAATGGGCAAGATAGGCCAAGATCCATTGTTTATTTCCGCTCCCATGCCTTCCGGAAGCATCCTCGGGATATTTTCGATAAAACCCCCGCCCGTAATATGGGCCATTCCTTTTATTTCAAATTGCAGCAGGGCTGCAACGATTTGCTTTACATAAATTCTTGTCGGTTTTAACAGTTCTTCTCCAAGAGTAACGTCCAATTCAGGGAGTTTTTCGTCTATCGAAAATGGGTTATCTTCAAAGAAAATTTTCCGCACCAAAGAATAGCCGTTGCTATGGATACCGTTTGACGCCAATCCAATCAGCACGTCCCCTTCATCAATCAGCTCGCCTGTTATCAAGGCGGATTTTTCACAGGCGCCCACGGTAAAACCGGCTAAGTCATATTCATTTTCGTCATATAATCCCGGCATTTCCGCCGTTTCTCCGCCAATCAGGGCACAGCCTGCCATTTCACAGCCATCCGCAATGCCTCTGACGATCTGTTCAATCTTGTCGGGCACCGCTTTTCCGCATGCAATATAATCAAGAAAATAAAGCGGCTCGGCACCTTGGACAACGACATCGTTTACGCACATGGCCACGCAGTCAATTCCGATCGTGTCGTGCCGGTCCATCATAAAGGCAAGTTTCAGCTTCGTTCCAACACCGTCTGTTCCTGAAACAAGAACAGGCTCTTTCAAATTTAATTGCGATAAATCGAAAGCACCTCCAAAGCCGCCCAATTGGCCCATCACGCCGATTCTTTCTGTCCGCTTGACGTGTTTCTTGATCTTTTCTACCGTTTGATACCCGGCTTCTATGTTCACTCCCGCTTTTCGGTAGGCATCCGCCATCATTACTGCCTCCTTTTTTTCAGGTGCCTGTCACTCCCCGAAACTCCTCGAAATTTGTTGAATTCCGACGACACCCGGCAACGTTTCTTATTTCATCTCTTTATCATATGGCAAAGGGGTATCCGGATAAATTTCCGTAGGGTATTCCCCGGTAAAACAGGCCATGCATTGCCCGCAGTTTTTCCCCAAGCCTTCACTTCGGCCAATTGCCTTCAGCATTCCTTCTACACTAAGGAATGTGAGGGAATCTGCCCCGATGATTTCCCGGATTTCTTCCACCGAATGGTTCGCCGCAATAAGCTCCTCATGGGTGGATACGTCAATGCCGTAAAAACAAGGGTTTGTCATCGGAGGGGAACTGATGCAAACATGGACTTCCTTTGCCCCCGCTTCCTTCAGCATTCTGACGATCCGCTTGCTTGTCGTCCCCCGGACGATAGAGTCATCCACCATAATGACCCGTTTTCCTTCCACAACTTTCCGGACGGGGGAAAGCTTCATTTTTACCCCTTGCTCGCGAAGCTCCTGGGTCGGTTTGATAAATGTTCTTCCGACATACCGGTTTTTAATCAGGCCCAGCTCATAAGGAATTCCGGCGGTTTCCGCAAACCCGATTGCAGCCGAGATGCTGGAATCCGGTACGCCCGTGACGACATCCCCTTCGACGTTCGCTTCAAGTGCCAGCTGTTTCCCCAGATTTTTTCTGGCCGTATGGATATTGATTCCGCCAATATCGCTGTCCGGGCGGGAAAAATAAACATATTCCATCGTACACATGGCGTGTGTTGCAGACAGGGAGAATCGTTCCTCATGAATCCCTTCGCTATTGATGAGAATCAGTTCTCCCGGTTCCACGTCACGGATATACTCGGCGCCGATTAGATCGTACGCGTTCGTTTCCGCCGCCACACAATATGCATCCCCGAGTTTTCCGATGGAAAGCGGACGGAGGCCGTTCGGGTCTTGGGCAATAATCAGCTCCTTTTCTGTCATCAGAATAAAAGCGTAGGCGCCTTTTACCATCGAAAGCGCGTTTTTTACTTTATCCTTCAGGGCCAGGTAGCCGCTTCTTTTAACGAGATGAGCCAAGACTTCCGTGTCCGTATTTGTTTGAAAAATGCTTCCCTGCATTTCCAATTGATGTTTTAGATCGTTCGCATTAATTAAGTTTCCGTTATGGGCAAGGGCAAGGCTTCCGCTTGACGAGTGGAAAAGAAGGGGCTGAATGTTTTCAATCCCTTTTTTTCCTCCATAGCGCACGTGGCCAATCGCCCCGAAGCCTTTCAGGCTGTCAAGCTTCTTCTCGTCAAATACTTCGTTTAACAGCCCTTCTCCTTTGATGCCTTGCATGCGTTCGCCATCAGTAACGACGATTCCGGCACCTTCCTGTCCTCTATGCTGTAAACTGTGCAATCCGTAATAGGTCAATCTTGCTGCATCGGGATGTCCCCATATTCCAAACACGCCGCATTCCTCATTTAAGCTTTATTCAGCAAACGCGGAATCGCTTTTTTCCAAGCGTCTTCCAATGTTTTGCTGTTGCATTTGATTAAAAGTTCTTTGTTCTCATTTTGAATGGCCAGCTCTTCGTTGCCAGTAACTTCTCCAATAACTTTTGCATCTTCAACAAGCTTTTCGAATGCTCCCTGATTTCCTTTTTTCACCGAAACGATAAAACGTGATTGTGTTTCGGAGAATAAGGCTGCTGTTTCATCACCTGACAGGGTCACTTCTGCTCCAAGTCCCTCTGTCCCAAACAAGCATTCTGCAATCGCAACGGCCGCTCCGCCTTCCGCAATGTCATGGGCGGAAGCAACCAGTCCGTTCCGGATGGCTTCAAGCAATTGTTTCTGCCTTTTTGCTTCAATATCCAAATCAATCTCAGGGGCTCTTCCGGAAATGGCACCGCGAACCATCTTTTGCAGTTCGCTTCCGCCAAACTCCGGCTTTGTTTCCCCAATCATGTAGATGACGTCGCCTTCTGCCTTAAAAGATTGTGTCGTAACATGATTGAGATCGGGGATCAAGCCGACCATACCGATGATTGGTGTCGGATAGATGGCTTTTCCGCCTTTTTCGTTGTATAGTGAAACATTTCCGCCAATCACCGGGCTATTCAGGGCACGGCAAGCAGCACTGATTCCTTCCGCAGACTTTTCAATTTGCCAAAAAATTTCCGGTTTATCCGGACTTCCGAAGTTCAACCCGTCCGTAATGGCAAGCGGTTCGGCGCCGGAACATACGACATTCCTCGCCGCCTCGGCAACAGCAATCTTTCCGCCTGTTTCCGGATCCAAATAAATATAGCGTGAATTGCAGTCCGTCGTAATCGCGATCGCTTTATTTTTCCCCGGTATTCTTACAACCGCTGCATCAGAGCCGGGAGTAACAACCGTATTCGAACCCACCTGGTGGTCGAATTGTTCATACACCCACTGCTTGCTCGCAATTGTCGGCTGCTCCAAAAGCTTAAGCAGTGTTTCCTGATAGTCTTCCACCTGAATGGCATCCTGCTCCATTATCTGGTATTCACGGTAGTAGGCAGGTTCCTCAGCTTTTTTCTGATACACCGGGGCATCTTCCGCCAAAGCATCGGCAGGAACTTCTGCTACAACTTCTCCTTTATGGAAAAGGCGAAGCATCTTATCATCCGTAACACGTCCAATGGCAACTGCTTCAAGGTCGTATTTGGCAAATAGGTCAATAATCTCTTGCTCGCGGCCTTTTTTGATAACGATCAGCATCCGTTCCTGGGACTCTGACAGCATCATTTCATAAGGCGTCATATTTGCTTCCCGCTGCGGAACAAGATCCAAGTCCATTTCAACGCCATAGCCTGCTTTGCTGGCCATTTCGGCAGAGGAACTGGTCAGCCCGGCTGCACCCATATCCTGAATGCCGATCAGTGCATCGGAATGAACGAGCTCCAAACAGGCGTCCATTAACAATTTTTCAGTAAAAGGATCTCCGGCCTGGACGGCAGCCCGCTCTTCATCTTCCGCTTCCGACAATTCCGCAGAGGAGAACGTTGCTCCGTGGATGCCGTCACGCCCCGTTTTTGAGCCGACATACATGACAGTGTTGCCCACACCCTTTGCCTGCCCTTTTTGCATGTCTTCATGATTCAGCAAGCCGACGACCATCGCATTGACGAGCGGGTTGCTCTCGTAGGATGGATCAAATTGGATTTCACCGCCAACTGTCGGAACACCCAATGCGTTGCCGTAATCTGCGATCCCGGCTACTGCCTGCTCGAGCAAATAACGGACTCTTGGAGAACTTAATTCGCCAAAGCGCAATGAATTCATCGCCGCAATCGGACGGGCTCCCATGGAAAAGACATCACGCACGATGCCTCCCACACCCGTTGCGGCACCCTCGTACGGTTCAATGGCTGAAGGAGAGTTGTGGCTTTCAATTTTAAATACAACCGCCTGATTGTCGCCAATGTCAACGATTCCGGCGCCTTCTCCCGGCCCTTGAAGAACCTGCTTGCCTTCCGTCGGGAATTTTTTTAAAATCGGTTTGGAGCTTTTATAGCTGCAATGTTCGGACCACATGACGGAAAAAAGTCCTGTTTCCGTATAATTCGGGGTTCTCCCGAGCATTTTCTCCGCCCGCTCAAATTCTTCGTCCGTCAATCCCATTTCACGGTAGATTTTCTCTTCTTTTATCTGCTGCGGATTAGGCTCAAGCGTTTGCGGCATGTGATTCCCTCCAGTTTCTTTCAATGGATTGAAACAATTTGACTCCGTCCGTGCTTCCCAATAGCGTATCGATCGCCCTTTCCGGGTGCGGCATCATGCCAAGGACATTGCGGCGTTCGTTTGTAATTCCGGCGATGTCCCCCATGCTGCCGTTCGGATTTTCAGATGCATAAGTGAAGATAATTTGGTGATTATCCCGCAATGTTTTAAAGGTATCTTCATCACAAAAGTATCTGCCCGCTTTATGGGCAACCGGCATTTTTATTTTTTCTCCGTTTTTATACAAAGAAGTAAACAGCGTATCATTGTTTTGAACACGCAATTCAACTTGCTTGCAAACAAATTTCAAGCCTTCGTTTTGCACGAGCGTGCCGGGAAGAAGACCCGCTTCCAACAAAATTTGGAAACCATTTCCAATGCCAAATACAGGTTTTCCGGCTGCTGCCGCTTTCTTCACTGCCCCCATGACAGGCTGCCTTTTGGCAATTGCCCCGGGACGGATGGCGTCTCCATACGCGGCGCCGCCCGGAAGGAGAATGACGTCATAAGCATCAAGGTCATTCTGATCGCGGGAGACATAATCAGCTTTCACACCCGTCACTTGTTCCAATGCTTTGTAAGTGTCTGCCTCACAGGTTGTGCCGGGAAAAACGACAATGGCTATTTTCACTCTGCAACAACCTCCTCGATTTCAAACCGGTAGTCTTCCACTTCCGTATTGACGAGCAAGCTGCGGCACATATCATGTACAGCTTCTTCTGCGTTTTTATCGGTTTTCGCCATTGTCACTTCCATATATTTGCCAATGCGCAAGTTTTCCACTTCCGGAAATTCCGACCTCTTTAATTCCTTCATGGCAGCAGCCCCTGCAGGATCAATGACACTTTCCTTTAGCGTTACGAATATCTTCACTTTATACATCTTTTCACTTCTCCTTTCACTGGCGTAAGTCCAGTTTTTCAAAAATGGCGTCTACATGCTTCAGATGATATTGGGGATCAAAGCAAGCTTCTATTTCCTCTGGAGAAAGCAGTTTTTGCACCTTCTCATCATCGGCGATCAACTCTTTAAACGAGACTTGTTTCTCCCATGCTTCCATTGCTTTTGGCTGGACGGTGTCGTACGCTTCTTCGCGGGAAAGCCCTTTTTCAATTAACGCAAGCAGCACTTGCTGGGAAAAAATCAAACCGAGTGTTTTCTCCATATTCCTCTTCATGTTTTCCGGGAACACCGTCAAGTTTTTCACGACATTGGCGAATCTGTTTAACATATAGTTGAGGGCAATCGTCGCATCCGGCAAAATGATTCTTTCCGCAGAAGAATGGGAAATATCGCGTTCATGCCAGAGCGGTACATTTTCATACGCTGTCAGCATGTAACCGCGTATGACCCTTGCCATTCCCGTCATATTTTCGGAAGCGATCGGATTCCGTTTATGCGGCATGGCGGACGATCCTTTTTGTCCCTTTGCGAAAAATTCTTCCACTTCACGCGTTTCGCTTTTTTGCAGACCGCGAATTTCAACGGCAAATTTTTCAATGGATGTGGCGATCAAAGCAAGGACGCTCATGTAATGGGCGTGCCTGTCACGCTGCAATGTTTGCGTGGAAATCGGCGCAGGCTGAAGGCCCAACTTTTCACAAACGTACTGCTCGACAAAAGGGTCGATGTTGGCGTATGTGCCGACGGCTCCTGAAATTTTGCCAAACTCGACTCCCCGTGCTGCAGCTTTAAACCTTTCAAGATGGCGCTTCATTTCCTCGTGCCATAAAGCGAGTTTTAAACCAAACGTTGTCGGCTCGGCATGCACCCCGTGCGTCCGCCCCATCATGACGGTATCTTTATGCTCAATCGCTTTTTCCCTGATAATGGAAATGACCTTTTCCAAGTCTTTTAAAATAATAGCGTTCGCCTGTTTTAACAAATAGGAAAGGGCTGTATCCACCACATCCGTCGATGTTAAGCCGTAGTGGATCCATTTCCGTTCTTCGCCCAACGTTTCCGAAACAGCCCTTGTAAAAGCAACGACATCATGTCTTGTTTCTTCCTCAATTTCTTTGATTCGAGTGACATCAAATGAAGCATTCTCCCGAATTTTTTTCACGTCTTCCCCGGGAATTTCCCCAAGCTCGGCCCATGCTTCACATGCAAGTATTTCCACTTCCAGCCAAGCCTTATAGCGGTTCTCCTCTTTCCATACCGCTCCCATTTCGGGCCTTGTGTAACGTTCAATCATATTTGCAGTACCTCTCTTTTTCCGTCATCCATTTTTCCAAATGCCGCTGTTTTCAAAATCCGCCAGCGTACGGTCCAAATCATCGGAAAGCACCGTGATATGCCCCATTTTCCGGTTCATTTTTGCTTCTGCTTTTCCGTAAAAATGAACATGCCAATGAGGCTGCTTCGGAATTTGCTTGACTACGCCTTCCACATGCTGCCCGAGGATGTTGATCATGACAGCCTGTTCCAAAAGCCGCGGCTTTAACAACGGCCACCCGCAAACGGCACGAATGTGCTGGCCAAACTGCGATATATTGCACGCTTCGATTGTATAATGGCCGGAATTGTGCGGACGGGGGGCCAGTTCATTTACGTATAGCTTCTCATTTTTCGTTAAAAACATTTCAATCGCAAGCGTTCCGACAAGCTCAAGCTGTGTGGCAATTTTTTTAGCAAGAACGGCTGCCTGTTGTCTCACCGCTTCCGAAATTCTTGCCGGTACAATCGTTTCGTGTAAAATGTTGTTCACATGAACATTTTCCCCTATCGGAAAAAATTCAATGTCACCATTTGCACTCTTTGTAATGACGATCGAAATTTCTTTGGCAAACGGAATCCATGACTCAAGCACGCATCGGCCGTTTTTTAGCAAAGCGGCTGCAGTTGCAATATCTTCTTCCGTGCGGAGTACATACTGGCCTTTTCCGTCGTAGCCGCCGCGTGATGTTTTTAAAACAGAAGGAAAACCAATGTTGCGGAGCTCCTTATACAAATCTTCTTCCGTTTCGATCACTGCATATGGAGCGACATCCACACCCGCCTCGGTCAATGCTTGTTTCTCCAGGATCCGGTCTTGTGTTATTTTGATCATCTCTGCTCCTTGCGGAACATAAGCCTTTTCTGTGAGCCATTTCAGGGCTTCATAGTCGACATTTTCAAACTCATACGTGATGACATCACTGATGGAGGCCAGTTTTTCCAGGGCTTTCCGGTCATCATAGGAGGCGACAATTTCGGTATCAGCCACTTGTCCTGTAGGTGAATTTTTCGACGGCTCTACGACAGCAATGCGGAATCCCGCCGCTTTTGCAGACAAAGCCATCATCCGGCCGAGTTGTCCTCCGCCGATAATGCCGATCGTTTTTCCCGGTTCAATGAATGCCTTAGACAAGCTCATCACTGCTTTCCATTACTTTTTCTTTTAATGCGTTCCTTCTATTTATCAATTTTTCGTAAATATTATCATTCACATTTCCAAGCATCTGGGCTGCCAATAGGCCCGCATTCGTTGCTCCGGCTTTTCCTATGGCAACGGTTGCCACCGGCACTCCTCCGGGCATTTGAACAATGGACAACAAGGAATCCAGCCCTTTTAAAGCTTTTGATTCTACCGGAACGCCAATGACCGGAAGAACCGTTTTGGCTGCAACCATCCCCGGTAAATGGGCCGCTCCGCCCGCACCGGCAATAATCACCTTCAAACCGCGTTCTTTCGCAGTTTCCGCATACTCAAACATGAAATCGGGTGTCCGATGCGCAGAAACAACCTTCTTTTCATACGGTATTTCCAATTCATCCAAAATATCGCAGGCATGCTTCATTGTTTCCCAATCGGAAGTACTGCCCATGATAATTCCGACTTCGGCTTTCATACGATCAAACCCCTCCGTCCATTCTATAAAATAAAAAGACCGGATCACTACTTTTCCAGAATAGAAAGCAGTTGATCCGGGAGTTCCTCATGCATTTGAAAAAAGCATCTCAAATGCTTCCCAAATTCCACTTTCCTCATAGTCCAATTATTTACGGTAATTGGGTAGAAACTTATGGGCCTTATTCCCATGATATACGAGGCTTATTACACATTTATCTTAACAATCGGGAGAACGGATGTCAATCAATAATCGAACAATAGGAAAATGTTTTTGAGTAATGTTCGGATTTAGGGCATCTTTTCCCCTTCAAAAATAATTTTTTTCAAAATGGGCTTATATTCAGTTTTCCCATTTGTTTTTTCTTCAATAAAGACCGGTTGTTCCAGTCGCCGTACCGGCCTGAATCCTTCCCGTTCCATTCGGGCCAAACATTCGTGAATCGTCTCGTTTTCCCCCACAAAGAACTTTTTCTTTTGTTTCGTCACTTCTCCAATTTTCCTTTCTTGACAGCTTTTACCCAAAATCCGCCGTGAATGGTCTTTGGCTCATAAGCAATAATAAACGCTTTTGGATCCAGCTCTTTAATTTGCTGGTACAATTTAAGTTCATACTTCCTCGGTGTCAGTACTTGCAGTGCCATTCTGTCCCCCTCGAGTCCATGTGCCGCCCAGCTCGTTACGCCATAGCCCTGTTCACGCAGCTGCTTTGGCAAGTCCCGATCATATTCTTTTGTAATGACATTGACTGTTATGTATCCAAGTGCCAGTTTTTCTTCAATTTTTGAGCCAACAATAATCCCGATTCCATATCCTGCGGCGTATGCAATTAAATTTTGAATATTGTTCAGGTTATCAAGCACCAAGCCAAGGCCGACCACATAAACGAGTATTTCAATGACACTAATTCCGGCGGCCAAATAACGGTATCCTTTTAAAGTCAGGATCATGCGGATCGTAAAGAAAGATACATAAACTATATTAATAACCAATATAATTGCTGCCATGATCAAGCCGCTTTCCAGCATATCCCCACTCCCCCTTTTATAAACCTTTTCACAATTATAATCGATTCTAAACGGAATTCACATGGAATTATCTTAAATAAATATTGTAAAAAATCTTATGGGAAAGTGTCTATACTTAGACGTTAGAGGTGGGTAGCTGGATTTGATTAAATCTTACAATATCACTTGAATTCTAAGGTATGGAATTTTATGGTTTCTTTAACAACAAAAAAACATAGAGCATAAAAACTCTATGTTTTTGTTTGCCCGGCAACGTCCTGCTCTCGCAAGGGGAAACCCCTCACTACCATCGGCGCTGAAGAGCT
>NZ_JBFEGN010000034.1:0-38620 GCF_047228825.1 Siminovitchia jepli | reverse complement strand
GATGCCACGATACCGGTAAATGATAGAAATGACCGGACCTAGTAAATTGTTTTTTCAACACTAAATAGCGAAGAGCCAGATTTATCCGGCAATCTTCCAATCTAGTTTCCCTTTATCTTATTTTCATAGATTGTTTACAACTCCTTTACATTAGATTAACTGTACATTGATATAGTCCGCTTATGATGGATTTGTAAGATAAACATCACATAAATACAGGGGGAAAATCATTCATGAATTTGAAGCCCGCATTAGCGACACTCACTTTGTCTTTCGGATTGCTGCTCACCGCTTGCGGAAATGGGGACGGCAGCACGTCCAGCCCAAGCAATTCGAATGAAAACAATTCAAGTAACGCTGAACAACTATCCGGCACCGTCGGCATCGACGGCTCATCAACCGTCTTTCCGATCATGGAGGCAGTTTCCGAGGAATATGCTGCCGAGGAGCCGAATGTCAAAGCACCCGTCGGCGTTTCCGGCACCGGCGGCGGATTTAATAAATTCATAGCCGGCGAGACGGACATCAGCAACGCTTCCCGCCCCATAAAAGATGAAGAAGCAAAGAAATTGAAAGAAGCTGGCATTGATTATACTGAATTTAAAATTGCCTATGACGGCCTTTCAGTTGTCGTCAATAAAGATAATGACTTCGTCGACCAATTAACTGTCGAGGAACTGAAAAAAATGTGGCTGGAAAGCGGTAAGGTGAAAACATGGGCCGACGTTCGCGAAGGCTGGCCGAAAGAACCGATCTCCTTCTTCAGCCCCGGAACAGACTCCGGAACGTATGACTATTGGAATGAAGTGATTTTGGAAGACGGGCAGATGAGAAGCGACGCCACTTTATCCGAAGATGACAATGTACTTGTACAAGGTGTAATGGGTGACCCCGGCGCCATTGCATTTTTCGGCTTCGCCTACTACAAGGAGAATCAAGATGATTTGAAAATCGTTCCAATTGTAAACAGCAAAGGCGAAGCCATTACACCAGACCATGACACGATTATGAACGGGGACTACGAGCCTCTTTCCCGGCCGCTGTTCTTCTATGTTAACAATCAATCGATATCCGAAAAGCCGCACGTCCATGATTATGTAAAATTCGCCTTGGAAAATGCCGGCACTTTGGCGGAAGAGGTAGGCTATATAAGCCTTCAGGATCAGGAATACAAAGATGCCCTGGCAAAGTTGGAAGAAATGAAAAAGTAATCCTATAGGTGAGGGGATGTGCATCCCCTCACCTTCACTAATGAATATAGATGAGGAGTTTTCCAATGGAATTGAAAAATCAACATCTCTCCATTGCAAAATTAATTGAAGAAAATAAAAGAAAAAATAAATTGAAACAGGGATTGGCCGAAAAATCCGTACCCATTTTTCTGTTTTTAATGGCCGTTATCTCGATATTAACGACCATTGGCATCATTGCTACACTCCTGTTTGAAACCTACACGTTTTTCAAGCGTGTTGATTTTATACATTTTATTACAAGCAAAGAATGGCTTCCCTTTTTTGAAGCAGACCCGCAGTTTGGCATTATGTCTTTAATATCCGGAACACTGCTCGTTGCCTTGATCGCTGTTGTCGTGGCATTTCCGATTGGACTGGCAACGGCCATTTATTTAAGTGAATATGCAAGCGAACGCGCAAAAAGGATCATTAAGCCGATTTTGGAAGTGCTGGCCGGTATTCCTACCATTGTTTACGGTTTTTTTGCGCTTACATTTGTAACGCCTGTCCTGCAAAAAGTAATCCCTGATCTTCATTTCTTCAATGCTTTAAGTCCGGGAATCGTTATCGGCATCATGATTATCCCATCCATTGCTTCCCTTTCGGAAGATGCCATGTCGGCAGTGCCAAGGTCGATGAGGGAGGGGGCTTTGGCGCTCGGCTCCACTAAGCTTGAAGTGTCTTTGAAAGTCGTGTTGCCCGCTGCATTGTCGGGCATCATTGCCTCCTTTGTCCTCGGGCTTTCCCGGGCAGTTGGAGAAACGATGATTGTAACGATTGCCGGCGGTGCAAAACCGAACCTGACTTTTGATCCAACAGAAACCATACAGACGATGACTGCTTACATTGTTCAGGTGAGCCTCGGAGATGCCGCCTATGGTTCGACGATTTACTACAGCATTTATGCAGTTGGAATGGCGCTCTTTATCTTCACGCTCATCATGAACCTGATTGCTCAATGGATTTCAAGGCGATTTAGGGAGGAATATTAATGGAACTCATCAATAAAGCCCGGGTAAAAAAAAGAATCGGCAGCCGGCTCTTAAAAAATACCTTTTCAAAATGGCTGTTTATGCTGGCTACGTCAATAGGGCTGGTTGTCTTGGCCATCCTCATTTTTCGTATAACCAGTCAAGGCATCCGATATTTGGATTTCGATTTTCTGACGAACTTTGCCTCCCGCAAACCGGAAGAGTCCGGAATAAAGGCCGCCATCTTCGGCACCTTGTGGGTGATGGCGATTACCGGGCCGGTTTCGATTATTTTAGGCGTTGGCTGCGCGATTTATCTGGAGTTATATGCAAAGAGAAATCGATTTACACGTTTTATCCAGGTGAATATATCCAATTTGGCGGGCGTTCCTTCCATCGTCTTCGGGCTTTTGGGCCTGACGGTTTTTGTAAGGATGCTGGAAATGGGCCGAAGTGTCCTTGCCGGCGGTTTGACAATGAGCTTGCTGATCCTTCCTGTCATTGTCGTGGCGTCCCAGGAGGCAATCCGGTCCGTCCCGAAGGATCTTCAAGAAGCTTCCTACGGAATGGGAGCGACGAAATGGCAAACGATTCGCCGCGTCATTTTGCCGGCAGCCATTCCCGGGATCCTGACCGGTTCGATCTTGGCATTATCGCGGGCGGTTGGTGAAACAGCGCCGCTCATCATGATCGGGGCCATGACTTTTATTGCCTTTGTTCCCGAAAACATCTGGTCAGGCTTTACCGTCATGCCGATCCAAATATTCAACTGGACGAGCAGACCGCAAACGGAATTTCATGATGTAGCCGCCGCAGGCATTATTGTCCTTCTGTTCATGCTCATATTGATGAACTCGATTGCCATTATGATCAGAAACAAGTTTTCAAAACGTTATTAAACGAAAAAAGGAGGATTTTTTATGACGGCAATGATTGTAAAGGAAGTACGTGAAGCACAGGAAACAATAACGAAAAGCCGTGTTGAAAAAAAGACCGTTTTTGAAGCAAAAGATTTGAATCTTTGGTACGGAGAAGACCAAGCTTTAAAAAACATCCATATTGCCATAGCCGAAAATAACGTAACCGCCATCATCGGGCCATCCGGCTGCGGCAAGTCCACGTTTGTCAAATCCCTTAATCGCATGGTAGATTTGATTCCTTCCGTAAGAATGACAGGTCAGCTTTTATATAGAGGCGAAAATATATTAGACCGCAAGTACGGAGTAGAGGAGTTAAGAACGAAAGTGGGCATGGTTTTTCAAAAACCGAATCCTTTTCCGAAATCCATTTATGAGAATGTCGTTTACGGGCCCGTTATTCACGGCATTCGGGATAAAAAAATGCTCCGGGAAATAGCAGAAAAAAGCTTAAAAGGTGCGGCGCTTTGGGATGAAGTAAAGAATCGGCTGCATGAAAACGCCTATGGTCTTTCCGGCGGACAGCAGCAGCGGCTTTGCATTGCCAGGTGCCTGGCCGTTGAACCGGATGTGATCTTGATGGATGAACCGACATCAGCGCTTGATCCCATCTCAACAATGAAAGTAGAAGAACTGGTTCAGGAACTCAAGAAAAATTACAGCATTGTCATCGTCACCCACAATATGCAGCAAGCCGCAAGAATCTCTGACAAGACAGCCTTTTTCCTGAGCGGCGAACTGGTGGAATATGATGATACTTCCGTCGTGTTTTCAAACCCTTCCGACCAAAGAACGGAAGATTATATTACCGGCCGCTTCGGTTAAAAAAGGAGGAAATGCAATATGCTCAGATCCCAATTTGAAGAGCAGCTAAGAGAACTGCACCAACAGCTCCTGACGATGGGCATCATGGTGGAAGAGGCTGTCCACAAATCCGTCAAATCACTCGTCCATAAAGATATCCGGCTCGCAGAAGCCGTCATTTCGGGCGACAAAATGATCAACGATGCCGAAATCACCATCGAAAAAGCATGCTTTTCCCTGATCGCGCTCCAGCAGCCTGTCAGCAGCGACTTGAGGAGAATTGCCATGACGCTGAAAGTGGCCACAGACTTGGAAAGAATGGGGGACCACGCGGTCAGCATCGCCAAAGCTACGATTCAATTAAAAGATGAAATCTATGCGAAACCGTTGGTGGATATCCCGTTGATGGCCGGGCTTGTACAAAAAATGCTCCGTGATACGCTTGATGCGTACATCGAAATGAACAAAGAAGAAGCCATTGTTATTTCCAAACGGGATGATGAAATTGATGCTTATTTTAAACAGATTTTTCTTGATCTGATCGAGTTAATGAAAAGCGACAAAGCATCGATCAGCCAATCATCACACTTATTGCTCGTCGCGCAGTATTTGGAAAGAATCGGTGATTATACGACAAACATTTGCGAGTGGATCGTTTATATGGCCTCCGGGAAAATGATCGAACTGAATAATTAATGTTAAAAGCCCCGATCCTGGATCGGGGCTTTTAACCGCTTGATTGTTTTTTTGGCAGTGTAACGGTAAAAATGGTTCCTTTTCCTTCTTCGCTTTCCACTTTGATGGAACCATGGTGTGATTCCACCAAATGTTTCACGATGGCAAGACCGAGTCCCGTCCCGCCGGAATCCCGCGATCTCGCTTTGTCAACTCGATAAAAGCGCTCAAAGATACGCGGAAGATCCTCTTTGGAAATCCCGATGCCGTTATCCTGGACGCGGATGTCCACTTCGTCTTCCCTATCCGTAACGGAAACGGCGATTTTTCCGCCTTCGGGTGTGTAGACGACCGAGTTGGAGACGAGATTCAAAATAATTTGTTGGATCCGGTCTTTTTCTCCTTCGACCCACACATTCTTGTGATCCGGCATCTCAAGCTCCAGTCCTTTTTTCTTCACCTGCTTTCGAATCGTTTCAGCAACATTATAGACCACTTCGGTTACATTCACTTTTTCAATCTTGAGTGTGACAATATGCTGCTCGATCTTGGAAAGGTGTAAAATGTCATTGATGAGCCTGTGCAGTCTTTCACTTTCTTTATGGATAATATTCAGGAATTTGTAGAGAAGCTCCTCGTCTTCCATTGCCCCGTCGAGCAAGGTTTCCGCAAACCCTTTAACAGAAGTGATTGGAGTCTTTAGCTCATGGGAAACATTTGCCACAAATTCGCTCCTCATTTTTTCAAGCCGCCGGATGTCCGTAATATCATGCAGAACGGCAACGATGCCTTTTAATTCGCCCTTTTTTCCGACATAAGGGGCCAGGTGGACATCAAGGATCCGTTCATCCGGAAAATAAAATTGAATTTCATCCCTGATTTCCTTGCCTTCCCGGAGGCATTGATCAATCAGGCGGCTTAACCCCGCACTTTTGCCGGCCTCTACGTGCAGCTTGCCTTTTAACAACCGGGGTTCAATCCCGAGAATGGCCCCCATGGCCCGGTTGGCAAGCAAGATTTTCCCATCCTTATCAACGAGCAGTACACCGCTTTTCATATTGCTCAAAACGCCCGTCAGTTGCTGTTCATTTTCCTGAATTTGTTCCATCTGGCTTTTCAGGCTGGCTGCCAATACGTTTATGGCGTTGGCAAGCTGCCCCAGCTCTCCTTTTGACTGCAGCCTCACCCTCGCAGAATAATCTTTGTCCTTTAACCTTTCGGAAACCGAAATCATTTCTCCAATCGGCATTGCAATTCCCTTGGCTAGGCTCATTCCGACAATCGCCGTTAAAAGCAGGGCGGTAAAAAGAACAATCGTCAGAGTGGCTCTCAGGTGCTTAATGGCCTCCTCGACTTTTTCCAATGATAGCGCGGTGCGGACAACGCCTGTCACTTCACCTTTTTCGCTGATTGGCACTGTAACATACATCATGCTGTAACCCAATGTTTCGCTGTAACGAATGGCAAGCCCTGAATCTTTTCCCCCTTTAATGACTTGGCCAACCTCCGGCCTGTCGGCGTGGTTTTCCATAACGGCAGGATCGTCTTCTGAATCGGCCAGTACATGTCCGTCCCGGTCGATTACTGTAATTCTTGAAGTGATTGTTTTTGAAAGATCGGCTACCTTATTTTGCAGCCCTGCTTCGCCATCAACGCGGATATCAATGGCCTTCAGCGCCAACTGGGCCATTTGATATAACTGGTCCTTTTTTAAATCCATGTATGTTTCTTTTACTTTATCGGCGATAAAAAAGCCGGAAACAAGCAGAGAGACAGACATGATGACAAGAAAAGAAAAAGTAATTTTTAACCACAATTTTTGCATCGTTTATGGTCTCTCCAACTTGTAGCCAAAACCACGGACTGTTTTGATATACTGCGGCTTGCGCGTATCAGCTTCGATTTTTTCCCGCAAATTGCTTATATGTACATCGACAATTCGGGAGTCGCCCACAAAATCATAATTCCAGACGGCATCCAAAAGCTGTGTACGATTGAGGACTTTTCCTTCATTTTCGGCAAGATATGCCAACAGCTCAAACTCTTTTGGCGTCAGTTCGAGTTTTTCACCGCGCATAAGGGCTTCGTACCTTTCGGGAAAAATCGAAAGCTCACCGATTTCGTACTTTTGTTTATCCCTCTGCTGAAGGAGGGAAGTTGTTTCTTCGGCCATCTTTGAGCGGCGCAAAATAGCCTTGACCCGCGCTACAACTTCACGCGGGCTGAAAGGCTTTGTCAAATAGTCATCCGCACCAAGCTCCAGCCCCAATACTTTGTCGAATTCATCGTCCCGGGCAGTGAGCATCAATATAGGCGTATTGATTTTTTCCAGGCGCAGCGTTTTGCAAATATCCATGCCATCGATTCCAGGCAGCATTAAATCAAGGACGATGAGGTCAAAATGTTCCTCCATCGCTTTTTTTAATCCCGTTTCGCCGTTACCGGCAGTCGTTACAGAAAATCCGGCTTTTTCCAAATTATATTGAAGAAGTGTAACGATCGATGGTTCATCATCTACGACTAGTACTCGCTCCAATGGTTTATCCTCCTTGTTTTTGCATGCCGGCTCCGCTTTTGTCAATCAATACTGTCAGGCTGATCAATGTGACGAGTATGGTTGCTCCCATATCCGACAAAATGGCGATCCAAAGCGTCAATAGCCCCGGAATTGTCAGCAATAACGCCAAGATTTTCAATCCCAAAGCAAGAGCAATGTTTATTTTAATAATATGATTGACTCTCCTGGCGATTTTAATGCCGCTCGGCAATTTTCCGAGATGGTCCTGCATGAGGACGATGTCCGCTGTTTCAATTGCACTGTCCGTCCCTTTGCCCATCGCAATCCCAATATCCGCAACCGCAAGAGCAGGAGCATCATTTATCCCGTCTCCAACCATCGCTGTCTTCCCTTTTTGAATGAACTCTTTCATTTTGTTCACTTTCATTTGTGGAAGAAGATCGGCGTAACATCTTGTCAAACCGACTGCAGAAGCCACCTTTTGGGCTGTTTTTTCATGGTCGCCTGTCAGCATGACCGTATTTTTGATGCCTGCTTTATATAGTTGGGCAACGACGTCCTTGCTTTCAGGCCGAATTTCATCGGAAATGCCGAACAATCCCAAAATCTGTTCGTCATCTGACACAACAACAAGCGTGTAGCCTTCTTCTTTTAAACGGTTGATGTCGCTTTGGATTTGCGGCGGAATGCCGGAAGACGGAAAGCTCGTTTCATTTCCAATCTTATACGTCTTTCCGGAAATGTCCGCCTCGACTCCCTGCCCGGCAATCGTTTTTAGGTCGGCGGGTTCTTCCAGTGGAACAGAATGTTGTTCCACCTTCTCCATTATAGCTTTTGCAATCGGATGGGAGGAGGACTTTTCGATCGATCCGGCTATTCTTAACAATTTCTTTACATTCGTATAGGCAATCATCTCTTCTACATGAGGTTCCCCTTTTGTCAATGTTCCGGTTTTATCAAAGACAACCGTTTCAATATGCCCAAGCTGTTCCAAAAACACGCCGCCTTTAATGAGAATCCCGTTTCTTGCATTGCGGGTAATGCCGGAAATGATGGCGATCGGCGATGAAATAATCAATGCACACGGACAGCCGACAATCAATACGGCCAACCCCTGATAAAATGAATTGCCCCAATCCCCTCCGAAAAGCGGGGGCACAATCATGACAATAAGTGCGATCACCATAATAAGCGGAGTATAATACTTCGCGAATTTGTTGATAAATTGTTCCGTCGGTGTTTTTGTTTCCTGTGCCTCTTCAACAAGATGCAAAATTTTTGCAAGGGAAGAATCTTCGTAAGATTTTGTAATTCTTACTTTCAAAACTCCCTCATGATTAATGCTTCCTCCGTAAACGGTTTGACCGGGTATTTTTTCAACCGGCATCGATTCACCTGTAATGGCGGCTTCATTTACGGAGCTCCTTCCTTCCGATACAACCCCGTCGGAAGGAATTTTTTCACCCGATTTTACGAGCACCATATCGCCAGATTTCCAATCGGCGATGGGAATGGTCCTTTCTTCTTCTCCGGCAAGCAGCGTTGCTTCTTTCGGCGCCACCTTTAACAGCGTCTCCATCGACTTGCGCGCCTTTTCCATCCCGAGCCCTTCCAAGTATTCATTGATGCCAAAAAGAATCGCAACAAGCGTTCCCTCTTTCCATTCACCGATACCAAAGGCGCCGATCAGGGCGATCGTCATGAGCGTATCAATATTAAATTTGAATACTGCAAGGTTTTTCAGGCCTTTTAAAAACGTGGTGTATCCGCTGATTGCTGCTGCCGCAATGTAAATGGATGCCGCTATAACCACGGGGATTTGTTTTTCCAAGATGATGGCAATTACGAATAAAGCCGTTGACAATCCAATTAAGTAAAGAAGCTTCCGGCCATTTCCATGGTCATGTTCCAGATGTTCGCCCCCGTCATCCTCTGTTTCATGGACAATCGCGGCGCCGTCGCCCGCCAAAATTTTTTCCACTTTATGCAAGGCAATCTCGTCGGAAACGATCAGTTTACTTGAGTTGAACAATACTTTCGCATCTTCACCGTGATTCAATTTTTGAATTTCCTGTTCCATCTCCCTGGCACAATTCGCACAGGAAAGTCCTTTAAGGCGATACTCGGCCATTGATATAACCTCCGTCACAATTAATGCCTTGCATGGTCAATGGTTTGTTCCAATATATTCATGACATGTTCATCATCATGTGAATAATACATGCTCGTTCCTTCCCTTCTATATTTAACGAGCCGCAAATTTTTTAAAAATCGAAGCTGATGGGATACTGTTGACTGTTGCAGTTGAAGTGTTTCAGCAATTTGGTTTACCGAACATTCCCCTTCCGACAACAGGTGCAAAATGCGGATTCGGGTCGGATCCGCCAGTGCCTTGAAGGTTTGGGAAACAATAAATAACGTTTCTTTATCCAGTTCATCATGCTTACGTTCCATTTTCAACACACTCACTTTTTATATGATCATATGTTCATATATTGATTTTAATATATTCATATTCCATTTGCAACCATTCTGATAAAAGGCTTCTTTTAAAATTTGACAAAATATTGTCCAACTACTTATTGGCAATTCATCCCGATTCATTGAAAACAAGCTGCATGTTTGCTATATTAGCATTAGTTTCATTTTCTTTGCTGTTTGAACTGCACAAGCTGCGAACGATTTTATATACATTAAATAAAAGGGTGGGTTATGGAATGTCATATGTAATTACATCTCCTTGCGAAGGCGAAAAATTCGGCGAATGCGTAGACGTTTGTCCGGTCGATTGTATAGAAGAAGGGGAAAACATGTTTTATATTGATCCCGACATTTGCATCGACTGCGGTGCATGCCAGGCCGTTTGTCCCGTGGAAGCCATTTATCACGAAGAAGAACTGCTTCCGGAAGACCAAATTTATTTGGAAAAAGCGAAGGAATTTTACGCATCAAAATAAGGGACTTCTCATAAAAAGGGGGAGATAAACGATTCGTTTTCTCCACCTTTTTTGATTTTTGGGCCTCATTCTGAAAGCAGCCGGCAGATACCTTTATCCTCTTGCGCAAAGGCTGGTTGGCAAGAAACGGATAACGGCCAAAAAATTTGCTATTTTAAGACATATCTGTTACTCTTAAGAGGAGTTATTTTTGCTCTTTCAGATTGAGAAGTGATAGTTGATTTTCGTCTAAGGTATTTGAGCAAGGATAGTAACACATTGTGCGGATCACCGCACCAGGAGGCAACAAATGATGGAACAAGGTACAGTTAAGTGGTTTAATGCAGACAAAGGTTTTGGATTCATCGAGCGTGAAGCAGGAGAAGATGTATTCGTTCACTTCTCGGCGATTCAAGGTGAAGGTTTCAAATCTTTAGACGAAGGTCAAAGGGTAACTTTTGATGTTGGACAAGGACAACGCGGTCCACAAGCTGCAAACGTTCAAAAGGCATAATGAAAGCCAATGACAGCCCCTGAAAGCAGGGGCTGTTTTTTTTTACAGGTTAAAGAAGGTATATAAAATTAGAACAAGTTATCCTTAGAGTATATGCTTTGTCCAGCTTCAACGACCAGGACATGGCCCATTAAGGCGGCCAGCGCCCAAGCGGCTAGCAAACTCCTTGTACGTCGCTAAACGGGTGCTTGCGCTTTTCTAATAAAGTTGCTCATTTGGTCCGGTTTTGCGATTCTCAATGCTTAGAGCCACGGATATACTCCCAATGACCATGATGGCAGCGGCGGTGGGCCTGCATCATTTTTGTCCCCTTGACTGTTCCGATTAAAATACTAACTAATCTCCCCAACAGGAGCCGCATGGCTCACGGACGGAAATTGCATTGCCGGTTTTATATATAATCGACATATGTTCCCGTTTTTACATGGCCATATATTTTGATGGAGCCGCTTAATATTTCACCGGGTACATGAATTTGCTGTAAAACATTTACTAATTCCTTTTTTATCTCTTCGTCTTCACATTGTATTTCCAACCATTCAATCGTTTTAAAACTAGTCTTATCCCCATTTATTTTAAAATGATAGAACCAGTCCCCATCCCAATCACTTATGTAACCTGTTTCGATATCCTTTGTTCTCCACATGTTTTGCTTCGGGAAATCCAACATGGCCCGTCTAATTTCTTCCCATTTTGTATGATTCATTACACGCCGGTATTCAGGTTCATCCACTATAACCACTCCTGGGTGAATCCGAGAGGCGCATTACGTGGCTGCCTCCCGGTATGTTTGATGAAAGTAGGAAATGTTTTTAACCGCTCTCTCAAAACGCTCCAAACCATACGACCCGAAATCGTCACCTTTTGCCTCTTTAAACAGCGTCCAGATGCTCCAAAGGAAGTCCTGGAAAATTTTTTGCAGCAAAATCCGCTCTCTTTCTCTTGGAGTGATTTGATTTTTAAAATAGTGGCGGAAAAACAGCTCCTCCTCCGCAGTTGAAAAATCGGCTTCAAGCACATGCGTGGCAATATCCCACATCGGGTCGAACATGCCGCTGTATTCCCAGTCAATCAGATAAATGTTTCCGTCCCCGCCCTCAATCATATTTTCATATAATGCATCTATATGGCAAGGGACCATGTTTATCTGCATCGATTTATAATATTGTGCAAGCAGCGAAACTTCTTTTTTTACGCTTTTATACCCTGCATAAAATGCGCAATCCTCTTTTAGGGCAAGGCTCTCATACTCCTTCATCAGTCGAAACGGGTCAAACCGGTTTTTTAATGGCATGGGAGATTGATGGAGCTTTCGCAGCAATGCCGTGACTTTCTTCATAACAGCCTCATTTTTCACATCTTCGGCCGTAAGCGTCCTCGCACCGGGAATCATGCGGGTTATTTTTATGCCGGAAGCAACATCAAAATAGACATGTTCCGGATTTATCCCGAGTTGAACGCCCACCTCAAGATTTTCTTTTTCCTGTCTGCGGTCAATAAAATCCGCTGTCCCCCTTCCCGGAATCCGGACAATGTAATCTTCCGATTGGAGCTTGACATGAAAATTTTCGTTCGTCATGCCGCCGCAAGGGGTTACACGGTAAATGGATGATCCATCCACACATAAAACGTCCGAAACGAGTTTTCTCACTTGTTCTATTTTTTGATCCCTGCCTTTACCTTGTTCCAACCATGTCATCACTCATCCCCCCAAACAAGTTCTTTTGTTGGATCACCTTTCGTTTCTGTTTAAAATATAAAAATAAGCACTGTGGCCATTTCCGGCACCCAGGCGTAAAATTGGCCTTCTACATCATGCTGGTTGTTTATATCAATATTAATGAAAGGGCTTACATTTTTTCGGCGCGCAGGAGGCCCTTTTTTTCATGCAAAAAGAAAGCGGATTAATATCATATTACCGTATTTGTATATTCATACTCAAAGCTTTTGCTTATGGGAACGACGGACCTGACATTTTTTCATGATGGCAAAAAAGGATGGAGGTCAAAGTTCTGTTAAATTTTCCTGGTAATTTTTCTGGTGTTTCCTCTTTTGCCTATACACAAATATCCATGTTGAATAAGATAACAAAGAACCGTTACCCATAGGGAGAGGAGGATAGCGATGTCTAACCAAAAGAAAGAAAAAGTCATTCACGTGGATAATTTGGTTATTCACGCGAAAAAGGTGGAGTTTGTCCATGAGCAGCCTCACATGGACAGGGAGGAACCAAGGAGGGACCCCTGGGCATTTTTTTGGGGGAGACCACGGGAAGCCGCAGTAGAAGAAGAAAAACTGGAAAACGAAAGCAGCGAAAGCAGCAGTGAATAAGGATTCAAAAGCCAATGGGAAAGGAGTGTGTTGCTAATGTTCGGTTATGGCAATCCGGGCTTCTGTGGTGCCGGATATGGCGGCTACGCCGGCGGATTCGCGTTGATCGTCGTATTGTTTATCCTGCTTGTCATTATTGGCGCTGTATGTTACTGGTAAATGTACTCATAAAAGAGCCGTCATAAATAAAGACAGACGGCTCTTTATTTTTATGAAAAAAGCGACTTAAAGCGTTCCGGTTCATCCAGGCGGATTGCCGCTTGCGTGTATGATTTTTTGAATCCATAAAACAGCGATGCCTCCAGCGGCTTTGCAAATTCAACAATGCAATTGGGCGGTACGTGTTCAAAATCCTTGGCAATGAAGATAATCGTCTCTTTTGATTTCATGTTGAATTCGGCCGCTTCTTTCCCCCATCGGATCCTTTCAATCTCTTTAAGAGGAATGATCATTCGCTTCCCCAGCCCCAAAGATACAAATATCTGCTCATTTTTCACCGATAAGGGATTTAACCGTACCGCCTGAATTTCGCCGATAAAATAAATGACTGTGTATATATTAAGAACCAGCAGCAAAAGAGAGAGGATGGGAGATACTTCATGGATCAGCCAGTGAATCCCTACCGTTTCAATTGCCACAGCGTGAATCAGCATGATGTAAAATGCAATCAAACTTGATTTTTGATGCAGAGAAAAATAGTTCCTGCCAACAGGCGCCTTCTTTTTCCACGAGGCGAATGCATAGTAGAACATCACCATTTCATAAGCCAAAAGCCTAAGCAGCATATGGGTGCCCACACGCTTCTCGACGGCTGCCGGAAATGAGTACAACGGGCTATTGCCATGTGCTTTGATCCACCGGATAATGCCCGGAAGCCTCCAGGCCAGCAAAACGACCAAGCCCAGTTCAGCCAATACGATAATGGCCTCCAGGCCAATTGCAGCAAAGGGCATGTAAGCAAATGGCTCGAAATAGGCGCTTGGTATCAGGAATCGCGCAAACACAAGCCCACTCACCATCCAGGCAATAAATGATTTAACCTTAATCTTTTTCCCCCGCTTCAAAGACAGAACAAGCAATGGAGCAACAATCGCCAAATCAATGAGCGACCCGATGACGACCCAATCGGCATCCGCGGGGAGAACCAACGGGGTAAGCGGGGAACGATATATGAGTGTATTGGCGCCAAGGACGAGAAATAGCAGAAAAAGCAAGATGTAAAACCGATGGTCTCTCTGAACAGCCGTCATGAAAAGGCCCCCTCGTTTTTCTTTTATCGTACCATAGAAAAAGCCCTGCCAATATGCAGGACCGACATTCGTTATTAAAAATTATGTGACATGGTTCCTAAAATCCCTTAAAGTCCCCGAAGAGAGGCTGCAGTAAAGAAATAATCAACGTCATCCAGTCAAAAAACAAAATGATTCCTACGATGACCATCAAAATGCCGCCAATCTTCATAAAACGCTGCCCGTGTTTTTTCAGGAATGTCATTTTATCCATAAACAGGGACATCACAATAAACGGAATGGAAAATCCGATTACATATCCTCCCATATAAAGGAGCCCTTTTCCGGGATCATTGGCAACAAGGGTAATGACCCCTGCTAAAATAGGCCCCGTGCACGGCGTCCAGCCGGCAGCAAAAGCAATCCCGATCAAAACAGATCCCAAATAGCCTGCCGGCCTGTTTTGAAATTGAATTTTCTTGTCCATATTCAAGAAGTTAAAATTCAACACATCAGCCAATACCAAGCCAAAAAATACAAGTACAATCGCGCCCACTTGTCTGATAAGGTCCTGATATCGGACAAAAATATCCTTCAATATCGTTGAAGAGAATCCAAGCACCAAAAAGATGATGGAAAAACCGAGCAAGAACAACAGTGTATGAATAAATGCTTTTTTCCTGAATATCCCCCTCTCCGACTTCAGCTCACTGACCGACATCCCGGTTATATAGGAAAGAAATGCCGGATACAAAGGGAGGGAACATGGCGAAATAAAAGATAGAAAGCCTGCACCGAACGCAAGAAAAAAGTTCATTTGTTGCACATTGATCACCCGCCTCTTTCTTTATCTTATACATCAACCTTATCAAATACAATTGTCTTAATTGTGAAGAATCTGTGCACTATTGCACTATTAACAAAAATGTCATATATGGATCATTCTGATTGAGGTTCCTTCGCAACTCCTGTACGATTATTCCATAACGATTCGCCCAGGGAAAGGAAGTGCGATAAACGATCCATGGAATTTAATCCCGCCATTCATTTCCGCCGTGTTTCTTACTCCATCGGCGATGCCGCTATTTTAAAAGAAGTGACCGGTTCCATTCCCGACGGTAAAATTACCACTTTGGCCGGACCTTCCGGGGCCGGAAAGACAACGCTTCTGAAACTGTGCAACGGCCTCATTTCCCCCACATCCGGAGATATATTCATTCAGGGCAAACATGTAAACGAATATAAACCCGCTGAACTTCGGCGAATGGCCGGCATCGCCCTGCAGAATGCACCGATGATAAAAGGGACGGTTTACGATAATTTGGCGTTGCCATTGAAATTGGCCGGAAAAAACCTCTTGGAAAAAGACGCTTCCGCTTTTTTGGAGGACGTCGGTTTGGATAAGTCTTTTTTACACAGGGACAGCAGAAACCTTTCGGGAGGACAGCGCCAAAAAGTTTCGATCGCAAGAACGCTTGTCAATCGCCCTCGTATTTTATTACTGGATGAAATTACCGCTTCGCTGGATCCTGCTTCTTCCAAGGAAATTGAAGAGTTAATATTAAAAATCAATCATACGTACGGTGTTACGATGATTTGGATTACCCACCATTTAAGGCAGGCAAGAACAATCGGGCATTATACATGGGTCATGATGAACGGGCGCCTCGCAGAAGCGGGAGAAAGCAGCCTGCTTGAATCACCGATAACAGATGAAGTGAAGCGCTTTGTGGAAGGGGGATTTTCATGAGCTACACCGCTTTGGCTTTAACCCTCATATTTGTGCTCATTCCGCTCCTATTGTCAAAAACACTGCGCTTGGGGCTTGAAAAGGATACGATTGTGGCAACCGTCAGGTCGATCATCCAGCTATTGGCCGTCGGATATTTATTGCAATTCGTTTTTGATTCGGAACATGGTATTTATATTGTGTTGATGATTTTGCTGATGATCGGGGCGGCGGTGGAAAACGTGCGTAAAAAAGGACTTTTTATAAAAGGGATTACGTGGAAAGTGGCCGTTACAATCGTATGTATTGAACTGCTTACGCAAGGAATTTTACTCGGCCTTGGCATCACGCCGCCAACCGCACAGTACATTATCCCGCTCAGCGGTATGGTAATCGGAAATGCCATGGTGCTTTCCATTCTTTTCTTAAACAGGTTCATTTCCGAAGTGGAAGCCCACGAAGACGAGGCCGAATTGATTCTGTCTCTTGGCGGCACCCCCAAGCAAGCCATTCATTCCCAGCTGATCTCTTCGATTAAGGCAAGCATGATTCCCACGATTGAAAGCCAGAAAACGATGGGGCTTGTCCAGCTGCCGGGAATGATGAGCGGGCAGATCATCGCAGGTGCTGACCCGCTTAAAGCCGTCATGTTCCAATTGCTCGTCCTTTTTCTTTTATTAACGGCTGCGGCTGTCTCGGGCATTATGCTGGGGTTTTTATCTTATCCCTCCTTGTTTAACGACCGCTTGCAGCTCATCCGTTTCAAACAATAAATCCAGCCTGCTGTCTTTATTTGACTGCAGGCTAAACGGGAAAACTGTTTACACAAATGACAGCTCCCTTCCAATGGATAGCATCCTATTCTGCACGTTCATGCAGGGTGATGTTTTCAAGATAATTGATGAATCTTCTTAACTCCTTTGCCTGCGCCCTGTTTATCTCTTTTGCTTCAAACATGCTGTGGATTTTTGAACGCTGGATATCCATGACCTTGATACGCAGCTCTTCCTTCAGCTCTTCGCTTTTTTCGTCGTATCGCAAGGCGGGCCGTTTTAAATCCGCAATCATTTTTTTATAGTCCAGGATGACAGCATGTACAAGTTCGGGTCTTTCGTGTTTTTTGGCCAAATCTTCCAAAAAGTGCAAGGCTGCCTGCAACGCCTGTAAGTGAATATTTTTTCCCAGGCGCAATCTGGTGAGCCTTGCTTCCCCTTCATGGTCGTAAGGGCTGCTGAACCGCTTCAAGCTCCTTATAACTTTGCCGATAAGGAATAGGGTTCCGGATCTTGCATTTTTCGAAAGAGCGTCCTCCCTGTGATTCAGCAAGTTTTCAAAGGTTTCAAAGAACTCATCATCCATACCCTGTCTCACCCGCGCGTCATGAATATATCTCCTCTCTTCCTTTAAGGCCATCAGGCGTATGTCGGTCATCATTTGCTGGGTATGTTCTGCATCTATGATGTCGTGCTCCGGCTGAAACCTTTTAAACAATTTTTTGTAATCATCGATCAGCTTATAAGCCACCGCTTCATTTTCTTCATTCATTTCCAGCCTTATTTTTTTGATGGCGGCCAGCAGCAATTCGCTCTTCGCTTTACTTAGAACCTTTTCGTCCAGTTGCGCTCCAGAACGCCGGCCATCGTTACCGCACCGCGGACACCTGTTAAACTGGTAAACACGGCCGTTTTTAAATCCGGTTTTTCAGCAGCTTTTTTCTTTTTCAAACGGTATTCGTAAAAGGAAACGAGATAGGACCAGACAAAACGAATGCCCAAAATCACGATGCCGATAGCGATCACATATCCAATTGCATTCCAGTTTCCTATATTCGGATTCGCAACCGTCTTCATCATGGAAGAAGGAATATTTAGCCCCAACAGTAAAAAAACGATGCCGTTCAGGATAAACAACACAATGGACCAGCTGTTTTCCGTCAACACCTGCTCTTCTGCCATCATCGTTTCCGTACGTTCTCTCACCAACGAATGAAGGACGCCTGCCACTACTACGGCAATGACTCCCGATGCATGCAGCAGATGTTCAGTAACCATAAAAATGATGAACGGGGTCAAAATTTGCAGAAGGGAATGGAAGGTCACGTCATTAATGCCCTGTTTACGCAGCGCAAACCGTATCCAAGTGATAAACAGGCCCATCATCAGGCCCAAAAGGGCTCCCGCCAAAAACATATAAGTGAAGTCCAAAATGGCTGTTTTTAGAGAAAAATAGCCTGTAACGACTGCGGCCACGGCGTAATTAAAAGCAACCAGCCCGGAGGCATCATTGATAAGAGATTCTCCCCTGACAAGGTTCAAAACCTTTTCAGGTATTCGAATGCGTTTTGCAATCCCGTTTACTGCTACAGGATCGGTCGGGGATAAAATCGCCGCCAAGGCGAATGCCGGGATAAGGGGAATGTCCGGTACGAGCCAATGAATAAAAAACCCGCCGCAGATTGTCGTAATAAGGACCAGGATAACGGCATTTCCAAAGATGGAGGTTCTCATTTTCCACAGCTCTTCACGAGGAAAATGTCTTCCGTCATTGTATAAAATAGGGGCAACAAAGAGCAGTAAAAACCACTCCGTTTCGATTTCCAGCGCTATATCCCTAAACAAAAGTGCAAGGATGATGCCGCATGCGATTTGGATCAATGCTGTGGGAATGAACGGGATATAATGGCTAATGGTGTTTTTTACGAATTACTCGTCAATTTTTACAAGTTACTCACGACTTTTTACGAATTACTATCAACTTTTCCCCGTTATTCACGACTTTTACGAAATACTCGCAACTTTTCCGTATTACTATCATTTTCCAAATACTCACCATATGAAAAAAAAAGCACTCGTTGCCGAGGGGACACCGAATGCTTTTGTAATGACTAAACCGCCTTGGTTCCCTGCGGTTTTGTTCTTTTCTCCACAAATAAGATGCCAAGTTCGTGATGATCGCCTTCATAAAGAGAGCATTGGACAAAACGGATTTCCCGGTTTGTATCCAGCACCTCAAGCTTGCAGTATGCCCTGTTTTTCAGGAGTGCATTATAAAGCTCTTTCTTGTTGGACACTTTTATGTTGTTGCACATTTTGATCATTTCCCCTGTTTTCAGTTCCATCCGCTCTGCCGGGGAACCAGGAATGACATCCAAGATGATGATGCCATCGTTGAGCGGAGTATAATAATACAATGTATTATTTTCCCTGACACGGTGCCTGTATGAAATCCAAAGCCGCCCCAAAATGCTGACTCCGGCAACAACAGGAGGAGCAAACACGGGATAAAAGAATACAAGAGAAGAAGCAGCCAAAACGACGATACCAAGAATCGTTACCTGTTTTCCCAATCGGGCTGCAGCCGCTTTTGGAAGGCAGCTTTGAATTTGCTGCTGAAAACCAAGTAAAAATGGTACAAGAATAAGAGAATATGATTCCCCGCCCCAATGAATGACAGGCCACCAGTCAAACGCAGATGTAAATGGCCCGGCAGGAAAAACAAGAAACACCGGCAAAAGCCAGAAGCGTTTCATTTGGTGGGCACCGACAGTCAACCCCCTCCGGCTTGTACGCAATTTGGGAGACACATCTTTCAAGCCGTCCTTCAAAATAAGAATGCCTTCCGACAGCATCAGCATGGCAAGCAGGACGGAAATGCCGGCCAAAAATGGCATGCTTTCCCGGATTTGATCGCTGTATGGCAATGGAAGCCCCAATGAAACCGTTATATAAATGAAAATAATCGGCAGTCCAACCGTAAAAGCAGGCGACAATAAACGTGCATTTCCAATGACTCCTAAAAGAACGGAGAAAGCCGCGGCCACAATAAGAAATTCAAGCGGAATCGCCACACCAAGAGACAATGCGAAGATAGAGAGCACGACTCCTGCAAGTATGCCGGCAGGCCACAACAGCTTTAACTCGTGAAGCAGCCCGTGGACCCTGACATGAAAGTCATTTCGCTCCCGTTTCACACGCCAAAAACCGGCTGCAAGAGCCAAAATGATCGAAAAATAGAAAACGGGATGAATAAAAAACTTCCCGATTGCCTTGGCAATCTCCAATAACCATATTTGTGCCACTTTGCGCTACCTCCCTGGAATCAATGAAGTTATCTTTTATTTTATCAAAGATTGTCCATGGGTGGGAAAATAAAAATAAGAGAAGTATGTATAATGAGAAAATAATTATAAGCAGCCAATATAGAAAGCAAAAAAAGACGACCCTCATCCAATGTTGAATGATGGGTCGCCTTTTCGAAAATCCCCTATAACGAAATCGGCTCTTATTCCTCCGGCTCGTCACTGCCCCTGTACCGTTTATACGGAAGCGGATTCCAAACGCGGTAATCTAATTCACCTGCGTGGATGGCGGCCGGAATTTCCTCAAGAATTTTTTCCGCTACATCCAATTCTTTCCGCGATTCTTCTTTATCCTGGTACAGGAACTCATCCGAAGCGACATCCGGCGCTTGCTGTACTTTCTCCCTCAAGTCGTCAACGACCATTTGCTGTTGCGTACGCATCGCATCACGGGCATCCGTAATCCACTCCCGCTGGATATCGCGGTTGACATCGCCGGCATAGTTATACTCTTCGTAAATCTCGCGGTAAATGCGGTCAGCATTCAGCCGGACATCCATGACTGCCGCTTCCAGATCACGGATCGTCAATTCTTCCGGTGTTAATTTCTCGCGACGGGCCGAGCCGCCAAGACGGTTGGCTTCCAAGTAAAAAGGAAAGATGCTTTTAATCGTTTTCCCAACAGGCGAAATGGAGTTTCGTGTTTCATCGACGCCCTTGGGCTGAACCCCCTGCATGGCGATCCGGCTTGATTCGGGACGCACAATTTCTTTCGGAGGCATGATGCCGTGGCGCAACATTTCCCTGATGCCCGTACCGGAAATTTTCAGGCGGAAGCGCTCGTTGTGGGAGCATGTCTTCTCCGTTGCAAGGTTCCCGCAGCGCGTGCAATAAAAAACTTCATGATACAGCCGGACATCGATGCCGAGCTCGGAAGGTTCGAATTCATCAAAAATCGTATGACTTGCATATTTGTCATAATAATCGCCCACCCCGGCATGGTCCCGGCCGATAAGTGCATGGGTGCATCCGAAGTTTTTCATAATCAGTGCATGGAGGACCGTTTCGCGGGGGCCTGCGAATATATAAGTAACCCTTAATGGGGCGAGTGAAACTCTTTCTTTCGGATAATACGTATCTAAAACACTTCTATAGGCCAGCATGCGGAACTCGTTTCGCGTATATTCACGCTTGGCCATTTCGACGAGCGGCTGGACAAGCAAGCCGTCAATCGTTTCCAAAGCGTTCTTATGAATATACTCATGGCCGCGGTGCAGCGGGTTGGCTCCCGTAATGAATCCGGCCACGGACCGCAATTTTTTCTCTTCATAAAAAATCCGCCACGTATCTTTCGGTTCCAGGCGAAGTTTTTCAAATGGCCCCCAATTGACGCGGCGAAGCAGCGTAATCGGGCCGGCCAGCGATACATCTCCCATCCGGCGGTAAATCGAGTCAACCCCCGGGTGGTTGCGGTCGGTTGTTCCAAAGAGGTGGAAAGCGCGTTCATCTTTATTATAGTCAAAAATATCCTCTATTTTCAGAATGGCCACCGGCTCTTTCGTTTCATCGGCCAGAGCCACTTCATCACCGACGGAAAGCGTTTGAACGATTTCCTTGTTGCGATTGCCGATTGGTGCAAAGCTGAGCGGGACCGGCCATACTGTACCATTGGCAAGCCGTCCTTTTTCAAGCACGGACTTGTAATCGGCTTCATTCATAAAACCCTCATTTGGGGAAAGCACTCCCGTTGCAATCATTTCCAAGGTAATGACTGCTTCCAAATCAACCATAATTGTCGGGAGCTGCCTGGCTCTCGCCATCGCCTCTTCCTGTTCCTTGCCGGTCAACACTCTGTTGACCAATTTTCCCCCGTGGGGCTGTTGCGGATAACGAGCAAACTCATTCTGTTCCTTCACGACCGTTTCCTGATCCATATCTTTCCTTCCTCCTTGTTCATCTATGACTTGCTTGGCCCCATTTGTAATGTCTTCCCGGAAACAAGACGAAGCAAAGCGCACTCAACGATTGAATGGGCCATTTACTTCTATAGCGGAACCATTGTTTCACAAGATTGTGCCCATAGAGCCGAAGCGTCTCCTTTTGGCCTGCCTGGACCAAGGATATATGGTATGTTCCCCGCCCTGTATTGAACGGTTCCGAAAATTTGCCCTGGAAGACTTTTTCCCTCACCACCGGTACATGTAACCGCTTTTATCCTTATAAAAAAGTAATGCCCTTATGGGCCGTCTCCTTGAGGGAAACTGAAAAATGGTTTTATATTAAATTCTGAATTTATTATATGATTTCTCGCCATAAAAAACAATATGAAAGGCCCAAATGACATATTTTTTGCCCGAATGGTCATTTTAGGGTTTTTAATGACACTTGAAGCTGCAAATCGTTGCGTTCGTCTTCTATTCGTTTAATGACCGCCGCTTCGAGATGTGCTGCTGTTTTCTGATCAATTTTCCCTGTCGCGGGAATTTTTTCAACAGTTTGGAAAGCCTTGACTGCCCGCTCCGTTTGACCGTCAAAATATCCGTCGGTTCTCCCGGTACCGTAACTGAGACCCGATAATAATTGTTGGGCGATTTTGACTTCCTCGCTGTTCATATCACGGACCAACTCTTTTTCAATGTTTAGGGAGTGGGCGTAAAAATATTCAGGCTGTTTCACTTTAATTGTCGGCTCAATCCCTTTCCCATGAATCCAATTTCCGTCAGGGGTCAGCCACTTAAACATGGTCAGCTTGACATTGCTCCCATCTTCAAGCGGAATCGCCTGCTGAACGGTTCCCTTTCCGAAGGACCGTACGCCCACAAGATGATAGCCTTCGGCTTCTTTCAACGCACTGGCCAATATTTCGGAAGCAGAGGCGCTCCCCTCATCGATCAGTACGGCAATCGGATAAGGTTTTCTTTTTTTCAGGCCCGAATAATACGGATTTTTGTTCCCGTTTCGCTCTTCAATTTGCACATACGGCTTTTTATCCGTGACAAGCTGCTGTAAAATATTATCCACACTGGAAAGCATTCCGCCTGGATTTCCACGAACGTCGATGACCAATCCTTCAATCTTTTCTTCTTCCAATCTTAAAAGTTCTTTTCTGAAATCGCTGGCGGTCCCCTCTGAAAATGATGTGATCTCCAAGTATCCTATCTTCTTTCCGTCACTTTCCTTTATATCCGGGAACACTGTCAAAATGGGCACTTCTTCCCTTGTAATCTCGACCTTGAATGGTTTGCTTGCGCCGGGACGCATAATTTCGAGTGTCACAACCGTTCCCTTTTCCCCGCGAATCTTCTTCGTTGCCTCATATAAATCCAGTCCTTCAATCGATTCGCCATTAATGGCAATAATTTGGTCCCGCGGCTTTAATCCGGCTTTTTCAGCCGGTGTGTTTTTTATGGGTGCAACAATTACGAGCTTTCCATTTTCAATGGTGACTTGGGCCCCAATCCCTTCGAATGATGAATCCAGATTATCGCTGAATTGCTCTGCCGTATCCTTGTCCATGTAGACGGAATAAGGATCTTTCAACGTTCCGATCATCCCCTGGATGGCCCCTTGGATCAGCTTCTCACTCTCAACTTTTTCCACGTACGCCTCTTGAATAAGCTGATATACCTGCTCAACCTTAGCAAGGTGATTCGAATTCATTGATGTGTCATGCCGCGCTTCGCCCTTTGTTCCCGGCGATCCTTCCTGTTCACGGGAATCTACCCATTGGATCCCCGTATAAACTCCGCCGGCCCCAAGAAAAAAAGAGCAGGCGGCGATGATTGCCAGCCATCTTTTCTTCATTTTCTTCCCCCTTGCCCATTTCCAAAGTACAACACTATCTTTTCTACACATCCTATGCACGGATTGGACAAGTTATGATGATTATGGCGGCTAAATATAACCCTTCCCTATCCGATAATAGTCATAGGGGCCATATTTGTTATTTCAGAAGGCTGGTGAATCTTTGTGCTAAGAAAAGATATTTTAACCCCGCTGGGGATATTCCTGGGAATTGCTGTTATTTTTTTGGCCATTTATATGGCAGGAGGATATGACGCTTTTTTGGCTTTTATTAGCTTATCCTCATTTGTCATTGTCTTCGGCGGACTGTTTGCCTCCCTGTTTGTCGGTTTTGGTGCTTCAGAAGTGAAAAACATGTTCAAAGTATTACATACAACTTTCAGAAGAAAAGAAGTACCTATTCAAGAATTCATCCATACACTCGTTCATTTAGCGAGAACTTCAAAAATGGACGGGATCATCGGGGGACTTGAAAAAGAAAGATCAAGAACGCCTGATCCGTTTATTCAAAAAGGGCTCCGTCTCGTCATTGATGGGTACGAAGAGAGTATGATCAGAAAAATTATGGAAATGGATATTTTTTCCATGCGCAAAAGGCATGAACGCGGGAGGCAAATCATTACGAAAGCCGGTGAGCTTTCTCCGGCTTGGGGAATGATCGGGACAATCGTCGGCCTGGTTTTAATGCTCCAGCAACTGAGCGAACCGGATAAGTTGGGGCCGGCCATTGCCGTTGCATTGATTACGACCTTTTACGGGGTACTCATGGCCAACCTTGTTTTCATGCCGATTGCCAACAAACTGGAACTGTTAACGGAAGAAGAGGCCTTTCTGAAAGAGATGATCATTGAGGCATTGGTGAGCATCCGCAATGAGGAAGGGCCGGCCATTTTGAGGGACAAGCTGCAAATGTTTATGATTGAAAGCTCCGAAAAACCCGCACTGTTTGATGAGCCCGGAGGAGACGAGGGATATGAACAAAAACGGATTTAAGGGAACAAATAACCATCAGCCATGGCTGGTTACCTTTGCAGATTTGTCATTGGTGATCCTCACCCTTTTTGTTCTATTGTATTCCTACTCGGATACAAATGCTGAAAAATTTAAATCGGTTACAAACTCGTTCCAAAACCACAACCATTTAAAACGCGAATCTCCCGGCGATTCTCCGGGAGAGGGCGGGATCACCGTTCCGAACGAATATGAAGAACAATTGACCGAGATGATCAAACGCGAAAAGCGCATTGAAGAAATTTTAAATTATGTGGGCGAGTATGCTTCGGACCATGGCTTGGAAAAAGAGATGACGGTTACTCCGACCGAAAAAGGAATTGAAGTCGTTTTGCCCGAGGTGATGCTTTTTCCATCGGGAAAAGCAGATTTAATCAAAGAAGCAAAGTTGTTTTTGGATGATCTGGCACCCATGTTATCGGAAATCTCCAATATGATTGAAGTCGAAGGGCATACAGACAATCGTCCGATTTCCACCGACAGATTTCCATCCAACTGGGATTTATCAACGGCAAGGGCCAATCAGGTTGTCCGTTACCTAATTGAAGAGCATAGACTTCCTCCTCAGCGTTTCCGGACTGTCGGTTATGGGGAATATCATCCCATCGCCTCTAACAAAACGGAAAAAGGAAGAAGCCAAAATCGCCGCGTTGTACTCATTATCACCAATGAAGAAAACGAATGAAAGCGCAAGCGCCTTGCCCGGCACGGCAAACAAAACACGCAGAAGGCCCCCGCCTCCTGCGTGTTTTGACTTATGACATCGAGCAGGCTAGGCGCTGGCCGCCTTGGATCGCCACGTCCTGTGGCGCCGCAGCGGCATGTATGCTTTTAAATACGAGCGGCCAGAAACGAGCGAACGACAGATTTGCCGCTTATCATTTTTAATTTTTAAAAAAGCGGAAGACCGGTCCATACGCCTCTTTAATGGCCACCACTTGCATATTTTCCCTTGTTGTGATGCTTGCAATCGAACGCATCTCGGATTTAAAGCAGTGTGATAGTCATGTTTACGGGAGCGAAAAAATGTTATGATATAAAAAATCAGATGAAGAGGAGGCTCCCCATGATTGTCAGGGAACGAATGAACGAATTTGTCATGATCGAACAAGATCATCATGCGGGCATATCAGGCGAAATCTTTTCTTGCTGGAAGGATGGCTTTTTTAAAGGGGAAAAGTGGAGAGAATCGGTCTTGCATGCCGTTACCAAGCACGATTGCGGCTGGAGGATGGTCGACCGGCAGCCTTTTTGGAATGATCAAAAGCAGGCTCCGTACACGTTTATGGACTTTCCCTCTCCTGCCAAGACACTCATATACAATAGCGGGATAGATGAAGTGGAACGCCGCGATCGGTATGCAGCGCTTTTGTGCAGTGAACATTATGTACGTTTTAAACAAGAAGAGGAATCCCCCGAAGCGAAGCAATTTGTCCAATTTGAAAAAGCCAGGCAGCAGCGACTGATTAAGTCCATTTCCGATTTTGGACGGTCTTTGTTTGCTTTCCACTACGGACTTCTCCAACTTTGTGATAACTTGTCGTTGTATTTATGCCTTAACGAACCCGGGGCCAAAAAAGAAGAAGAATCTCCATTTTTCCAAAACGGGATTCCCCTGTCGGGTGCACTTGATGTTTTTTCCAAAAAGAAGATGCATGCGCGCTGGATTGACCGCCATACAATCGGATTGGATGAATTTCCTTTAAAACAGCCAGTCACCGTCAACCTGAAACAAAAGACCGTTTCCAAAGAATTGATATCCAAACAGGGGCTGATTCCAAGCTATCTGGAAACACCCGAAGAGACGGTTGAAATTCATCTTGTTCCGTACATATGATGCCCTGCTGTTTTACCGCGTTCTTTCTTAGGAAGTTAAAGGTCGTATGCAGACTGGTCTAAATTTGTAAAGGCTGTAACACACGTTACAGCCTTTACAATTTAATTATTTAATTGGACTGCTTCACAGCTTCAACCGCTTTATCGATTGCTTGCCCCAAGTCAGCCGTAATATCCTCCACAGCTTCCAAACCAACGGCAAGGCGAATCAATTCTTCGGTTACGCCTGTATCCTTTAATTCTTCAGTGCTCAATTGCTGGTGGGTCGTTGACGCAGGGTGGATGATGAGAGATTTTGCATCCCCGACGTTTGCCACATGCGACCATAGCTTCACGTTGTCAATCGTATTTCTGCCCGCTTCTCTTCCGCCTTTAATGCCAAAGTTTACAATGGCACCGGGACCTTTTGGCAAATATTTTTGGGCGAGCCTGTAAGAAGGATGGCTTTCAAGCCCCGGGTAGGATACCCATTCCACTGCATCGTGGTTTTGTAAAAATTCTGCAACTGCTTTGGCGTTGTCCACATGTCTTTGGATCCGGACATGCAACGTTTCAAGTCCTTGCAAGAAGAGGAACGCATTGTCCGGACTCAAGCATGGTCCAAGATCACGAAGCAACTGGACGCGAAGCTTAACGGCAAATGCAGCTTCCGGCAAGTCGATTCCGTAGCGGATGCCGTGATAGCTTCTGTCCGGCTCTGTGAAATCCGGGAATTTGTCATTGTTCCAATCGAACTTGCCGGCATCAACGACTACTCCACCAATCGCTGTTCCGTGTCCGCCGATCCATTTTGTGGCAGAATGAACAACGATATCCGCTCCCCACTCGATCGGCTTTAATAAGTATGGGGTGGCAAACGTGCTGTCCACGATCAATGGAATTTGATTGGCGTGGGCCACGTCGGCAACTGCTTCAATATCGAGTACGTGAAGGCTCGGATTTCCAATTACCTCCGCAAAAATGGCTTTTGTTTTCGGCGTGATGGCTTTGCGGAAGTTTTCCGGATCTTTCGGGTCAACAAATTTGACGTTGATGCCATATTTCGGAAGCGTGATGGAAAACAAGTTGTACGTTCCGCCGTATAAATCCGTTGCTGCCAATATTTCGTCTCCCGCCCTGGCAATATTCAAAATGGAAAAAGCAATGGCGGCCATTCCGGAAGAAAGAGCAACGGCAGCCGTACCGCCTTCCAATTCTGCCACTCTTTTTTCAAAAACATCCACAGTCGGGTTCATGATTCTTGTATAAATATTGCCCGGCTCTTCCAAGGCAAATAACTTTTGGGCGTGCTCCGTATCTTTAAATACGTAGGAAGTTGTTCTGTAAACGGGAACCGCGCGAGATCCTGTTTCGTCCGGCTCTTGCCCCCCATGAAGCAATACTGTTTCGGGCTGGTACTTTTTTTCTTGTGTCATTTTGACATCCTCCTTAAAATAATTTAATGCGATCAGAATAATAAGATTTGAGCGGCCATGCGCCTCAAACCTTGCGAGAAAGGGGCGTTTCATCAATCAAAAAGCCCCCTTCCGAATAAGAAGAGGGCTGATTTATCTTTTCCTCCCCTTATCTTCCAAGCCATGCTCATGGCTTGTAGGAATTAGCACCTTTTCAGACGAATCTGAAGGTTGCCGGGCATCGCAGGGCCTAGTCCCTCCGCCGCTCTTGATAAGAGTAATGCTTAGATCATTCAATTGTTTTAACTCTTGCAAGTAAGTATATACTACGAATCTATCGCCTGTCAAACATTTTTTAAAAATAAAAAAATCAATCCATTTCGGAAACCAGGCGCTCCATTATTTCCTCATCCATCGGGCCGATAATTTTCTTTCGGATGACTCCGTTTGTATCGATCATATAGGTCGTTGGAATGGTAATCGGCCGATATGTGTTTCCGGCGTCTCCATTTTCATCCAAAAGGATCGGGAAATTTAATTTGTATTCGTTCCTGAATGTTTCCACTTTGGAGCGTTTATCGGATACACGCTCGGCATATGTCAAGTTGACAGCGATGATTTCTGCGTTTTGGCTGCCTGCCTTCGTTTCATAAAACCGCTGCATGTGAGGCATTTCCGCTTTGCAAGGAGGGCACCAGGTGGCCCAAAAATTCAAAATCACTTTCTTTCCTTTATAATCGGAAAGTCTGATTTTTTTTCCATCCAATGACGGAAGCTCAAAATCCGGAGGTACTTGCCCTTCTTTCAGGCCTTCTTCCGCATAAATCTCCTCTGCTGCTTGAGAGTTGAACTGATCCTGGGCCTCCTTGATCTCGCTGTTATCGCGTGTATCCCGGATGATATTCACGACGACAATCCCAAGCAGCAAGGCAATCAAGGCCATTCCAAAAATTTTCTTGCTCATCGGCTCTTTCTCCTTTCTGTAGCAGGGCTGCGGCAAAAAGGGGCAAGTTGCCGCGTACGTCGCCATGGGGGCGGACAATATTGCGGGTTTGGAAGCATGGAAACAGTGCAAGGCGGCAGCCAAATTGCTTGGCTCCTTGTCCAAAATCAAAACAAGGAGGCCCCCACACCGTTTATGACCCCAATTATGATACGCTGCCCATTTAAAAGATAGAACGCCAAAAAATAAGATCGTCAGCGGATATTTCATTCAGGAATATTAAAGAACAGGTGACAATAAGCGGGAAACCGACTCTTTAAACCGCACAAACAGCGGCCGCGCCAAATATTCTTTGTAAGTGAGCTCCCGTGACAGTCCGGCGTCTTTTTGAAAAATATGAACGAGCTTTGCGACAAGCACTTCATCATATAAAAATGCGTTGACTTCAAAATTGAGACGGAAACTGCGGACATCGATATTCGCCGTTCCGACAGTGGCAATTTTGCCGTCGGCAATTAACGTTTTTGCATGAATAAAGCCGTTTTCATAAATATATACTTTTGCACCCGTTTTTAACAGTTCCCCTACATTGGAATACGTCGCCCAATACACAAATGGGTGATCGGGCTTGCTGGGGATCATCAGCCTCACATCGACACCGGATAAAACAGCAATCTTTAAAGCGTCCAAAACACTTGCATCCGGTATAAAATAAGGAGTCTGTATATAAATGTAATCTTTGGCGGAATTTATCAATTTGATATATCCATACTTGATCTGCTCCCACTCGGAATCCGGGCCGCTTGAAACGATTTGTACATCCGTATTCCCAACAGACTTTATTTCGGGGAACAGCCTGTCTTCATAGCTGATTTTGTTGGAAGACGCCTGATTCCAGTCGAGAATGAACCGTGTTTGCATGGCAAAAACAGCTTTTCCAAAAATCCGCAAATGGGTGTCCCGCCAGTAGCCAAATTTTTGATTTAATCCCAAATATTCGTCTCCGATGTTAAACCCGCCTATATAACCAACCTGACCGTCAATAATCGCCAGTTTCCTATGATTGCGGTAATTTACCTGCAAGTTAAGGTGGGGTATAACCGCAGGGAAAAAGGCGCTCACTTTTCCGCCGGCCTCAATCAGCGGCCGAAAAAATTTCCTTGGAAGCCGCCTTGAGCCCATGGCGTCATAAAGAACGCGGACCTCTACGCCTTCTTTTGCTTTCGAAACAAGCAGGGATAACAGCTTATTCCCCAACTCGTCGTTGCGCATAATGTAATAGACAAGATGGACATGATCCCTGGCAGACCTGATATCCTCCATTAGCGCATCAAACTTTTCGTTTCCGTCCGTAAAAATATCCACATGATTATCTTGTGTCAGCACCGCGCTGTCGTTGACGAGCAGCATGTAAATCAAATCTTTAAACCGGGCGGTTTTATTATCATGAAACGGAAAATCCCCTGATCGAATCAAATGAATTTGATGTTCCGTAATTTCAATAATGCCGATTTTTTTTTGGTCCTTCCAGTCAAATATTTTTTTTCGGCTTAAATTTTGCCCGAAAATCAAATAAAGAACAAAGCCGACAACCGGTATAAAAAGCAAAACCAAAAGCCATGCCCATGTTGCGCCTGCATCTCTTCGCTCAAGAAAAACAACAAAGCCGGCGAGCACAATATTCAATATAAGAAAAATACTAATGATGCCTGTTATGATCATCGCCAACGTCATGGTTTCGCCCCTCGCATCTCTCTCAATTAGACACATCGACAAACTTAATTCATTTTACCACATATTTCCCTTCTTCACATGTCATGTACGGATTCAGCCGCACAGACATTGTTGAGATGGTCAGGTTATCGAGTGAAATTTTGGTGTTTTTCATTATACGCGGGCAGGCGATGCTCCACGCCGTGGGGGGCGTCAAACACCAAAAAAAGAGCCGCATCCCGTAAGATGCAGCTCTTTTACTAGTTAATGTATCTCCTTGGGTCTACAGCATTTGATTTTGACGCGTTCCAATCGCCTTCGTGAATTTCAAAATGCAAATGCTGCCCGTAAGACTGTCCGGTATTACCCATGTAGCCAATATGCTGTCCTTTTGAAACAGAGGTTCCTTCAGATACGTTACGTGCGCTTAAATGGGCATAAACGGTTGTATACGTTCTGCCGCCCAGATTGTGGCGAATAAAAATGACATTTCCATAACTTGACGAATAGTAGCTTCGAAATACATATCCGTCTGCTGCGGCCACGATGCTGACTTTGCCTTTTGCGGCAATATCCAGTCCGAAGTGATTCCCTCCTCCTCTCGCTCCAAAGCCGGATGAGAAGTAGCCGGCAGCAGGCCGCGTGAACAGGCCTGAAGATACCGGAGGTGCACTCACGCTTGGGCCAGAGTTTGAAACAAGATTTTGTTTGGGAGCAGCCGATTCGCTTCCTGATGATTGGCTCTGCGCCCCGCCTCCGGAAGACTCGCTTTGAGTCCCTCCTCCGGAAGGTTGGCTCTGAGCCGCTTTGGCAGCCGCTGCTGCAGCTTCACGCTCTTTTCTTTCTTGCTCGATCCGTGCATTTTCGGATTTAATAGCTTCCTGAATCGCAGCGCTTTGCGCACTGAGGATTTTTTCTTCTTCTTCCAAGGATAGCTTTTCACTCTCAACATGTTTCTTCTCTGCTTCCAACTGTTTTGCCGCTTCGGCTTTTTGTGCTTTTTGCGATTTCAAGCCGGATTTCAGTTCTTCGAGCTCTTTAAGCATGTTGTTAAGATCGGCAAGCTTCTGTTCCACTTCCGCTTTCTTTTCTTCGAGTTTGTCTTTATCGCGCTGCTGCTCTTCCATGATTTCCCGATCGGCGCTTACGATTGTAGTGACCGCAGAAAAACGGTCGATAAAGTCTCCGAAGCTTTCTGATCCTAAAAACACGTCAATATAATTCACTGAGCCGCCGTTCTTTTGAATGTTGCGGGCTCTTTCTTTTAAAAGCTCGTCCCTTTTTTCAATCTTTGATTTCAATTCTTCAATTTCAGCCTTCAGCTTTTCAATTTCAGCTTTCGTGTCGGCAATTTGTTTTTCTTTTTGTGTGATTTTTTCATTGGTGGCGACAATTTCACGTTCGAGTTTTTCCACCTGCTGTTCAAGCCCGCTTTTTTCATTTTCAAGCTTGTTAATATGGCTGTTCTTTTCCTGGATAGATTGATGTAAATTGGAGCGCTTATTTAAAATCTGATTTTGTTCATTTTGCAAGTCAGATAGTTTCGAAGCGGAAGCTTCTCCCGCGTAGGCAAATGAACCGCCAAACCCCATTACTCCTGCAAGTGTAAAAGTCACAATTGAACGTCGATTCAACAATATGTTCCCCTTTCTCCCGAGTGCAGCTTTTCTAATTAAGCGTTTCAATCTTTTTTAATCCGGGTATTGTTTCTATGAATATACGATTTATATTTTCAAAAAGCGCCGGACTGATATGAAACTTCCCCAACCGCCAATGATGACTCCTATTAATAAAAGGACCGCGCTTATTTCAAATACGAATGGGCTATAGTCAAGCGGTTTGATCACCGCGCTTGGAATGCGGGCTGCCAGGAAGTCATAGGCGTAATAATAACCGGCAGTAACAACAGCAATTGGTATAATCGCCCCAATAACCCCAAGCCACATTCCTTCCAGGAGAAACGGCCATCTGATAAACCAGTTCGTGGCGCCAACGAGTTTCATAATCTCGATCTCCCGGCGTCTGGCAAAAATAGTGATTTTAATCGTGTTGGAAATCAGAAACATGGCCGTAAACAACAGGCCAATAATTAAAACAAGCCCAATGTTTCTGCTTGTCTTCAAAGTGTTAAAAAGCTTTTCTACTTTCTTTTCGCCGTAAAGGGCCGAATTGACAAATTCAAATGTGCTGATTTCTTTGGCGACTTTCGGCGTATCTGCCGGTTCCTTCGTTTTGACGATAAACACGTCATGCAACGGATTTTCCTGTTCGTATAACTCCCAGTCTTTTCCCATTGTTTTGATTAAATGATTCAGTTCGTCCTCTTTTGAAGAAAAGGTGACAGACTCAACTTTATCCAGGCTTTCAATCTTTTGTTTCAAATTTTCCTGGTCTTCTTTTTTCGCGGTTAATTCGATATGTGTCCGAATTTCGACATCATTTTCAATATCGGTCGCAAATTTGTTCATATTCATCATGATGACGAAAAAAACGCCGACCAAGAGCAATGTGACAGTAACGGCACTGGCGGAAGCAAAGGTCATCCAGCCATTGCGGCGCAGACTTTTGAAGCTTTCACCCAAGTGGCGCCGGAACGTTCTAGCTTTCATACCCATATTCCCCCTGCTGTTCATCACGGACTATTCTTCCATTTTCCATGGCAATGACGCGGTGTTTCATCGTATTGACGATTTCACGGTTATGAGTCGCCATAATCACCGTTGTTCCCTGCATATTGATTTCTTCTAACAAACTCATAATCTCCCAAGCTGTTTCCGGGTCCAAATTACCTGTCGGCTCATCAGCGATCACCACTTTAGGCTTGTTTACAATCGATCTTGCAATCGAGACGCGCTGCTGTTCCCCGCCGGAAAGCTCAGATGGGAGCATGCGTATTTTATGTTTCAGCCCTACAAGCGCCAGTACTTCCATGACCCTTGCTTTTATGTCTTTTGGGTGCTGCTCAATGACTTCCAGTCCGAAGGCCACATTTTCAAATACTGTCAACGTGGGCAACAGCTTAAAGTCCTGGAAAACGACCCCGATATTTCGCCGCAAATACGGAACTTCCCTATTCTTCAATTTCGATAAGTTGACTCCGTTTACAACGATTTTGCCGGTTGTCGGCTTTTCCTCCCGGTAAACCATTTTGATCAATGTCGTTTTGCCTGCCCCGCTCGGGCCAACTACGTATACAAACTCGCCTTCATTGATCAGGATGCTCAAGCCGTTGGCAGCCAAAACGCCATTAGGATATTTTTTTGTCACATCCTGCATTTCTATCATACTAATCACCTTGCTCCCCGATCTGCATCAATTGTTTAACTGCGCACTAGCCAGCAGATGAAAGGGCTATCCCGTCTTTCTCTGCAATTTATGTACGAAGCAGGGTCTGAAAAACTCGTCAAATTTTATCGAACTTTGAATCCCAAACCCATTATAACATCCGTAAATTATAAGTTAAGATATATTTACATTACATTTATGTTTCAAATTGTCACATTCTGTAACATTCGGCATACTCCGAATGAACTAATTTTTCCCATGAAATATTTAATAACAACAATTTATCCGGGACTTTTTGCTCATGCCCCGAAAAAGAACAAGCTGCCAAATAAAATGCAGCTTGTCGTGTACAATTTTCATATTACTTTTTCTCGGATAACCAAGTGGCCACTTTGTCTGCATCATCACCGCTTATGATTTTCGGCGGCATGCCTGTTCCTCCATTTTCAATCCTGTCAAGAATTTCATCTTTGCTCAATCGCGATCCCACATCTTCCAATTTTGGCCCGTTGCGTCCCTCCAAATTTTCTCCATGACAACTGGAACAATTTTGCGCATAGATTTGTTCGGCACCGGCAGATGTTGTTTCACCGCCGTCTTCGTTGTTGTTATTTCCGCCTCCGCCGCATGCGGCCAGCCCAATTGCAAGGCCTGTCCCCATGATGAAAGTCATCACTTTTTTCATCAAGATCACACATCTCCTTTACAAAAAATGGTGCTCCTTAAGTATACCAATAACCCATTTTTTTTAAACTTATAAGCTTTTCATCATTAATGTTTACAGACGAGACCTTAAATATCCATTGATAAAAATGTCAATATCTCCATCTGTTACCGCCTGGACATTTCCGACTTCGATATTGGTGCGATGGTCCTTTACCATGGAATAGGGGTGGAATACATATGAGCGGATTTGGCTCCCCCAGCCGATTTCTTTTTGTTCGCCGCGGATATCGGCCATTTCTTTTTCCTTTTGTTCCATTTCCTGCTGATGCAGCTTCGCCTTCAACATTTTCATGGCTTTTTCGCGATTTTTGATTTGTGAACGCTCGTTTTGGCATGTGACGACAATTCCCGTAGGCAGGTGGGTAATCCGGACGGCAGAATCCGTCGTATTGACGTGCTGGCCGCCTGCTCCGCTTGAACGGTACGTATCGATTTTAAGATCCTCGGAGCGGATTTCAATTTCGATATCATCCGTCAATTCAGGCATGACTTCACACGATACGAACGAGGTATGCCTTCTTCCGGACGAGTCGAAAGGAGAAATGCGGACGAGCCGGTGAACGCCTTTTTCCGCCTTTAAATAGCCGTAGGCATTATGCCCTTTAATTAAGAGTGTGACGCTTTTAATCCCGGCTTCATCCCCGGGCAGATAGTCCAGTGTTTCCACTTTGAACCCGTGCTTTTCGGCCCAGCGGGTATACATGCGAAGCAGGATGGAGCCCCAGTCCTGAGACTCCGTTCCTCCTGCCCCGGGATGCAGTTCCAGGATTGCATTGTTTTTATCATAAGGTTCGCTTAAAAGGAGCTGTAATTCATAGTTGTCGAGCTTGGCGATAAACTCTTTCACATCGTTTTCAAGATCAGATTCAAGCTCGGCGTCACCCTCCTCCTTAATAAGCTCGTATGTCAGTTCCAAATCCTCCTGGTTCTCCTCCAGATGCTTAAATTCACCGACGAGTTCTTTCAAGCCGTTCATCTCGCCGATGACGGCTTGCGCTGCTGATTGGTCGTCCCAAAAGCCGGGAGCAGCCATTTTCTTTTCAAGCTCGGCTATTCTTGCTTCTTTTTCCTCGAAGTCAAAGAGACCCCCTGAAATCAGCGAGTCTTTTCGCTGTATTTTCCAACTCGGATCGAATTTCAAATAGTTCCATCGTTTACACCTCTGCTGTTTTGGAATAATTATTTATGCGAGCCTGCCGTGGCAATGTTTGTACTTTTTGCCTGACCCGCATGGGCAGGGGGCGTTCCGCCCTACATTTTCTTTCCGGCGGATCGGCTTTCTTTTCGCCTTTTTCCCATTTTCTTCCCGATTGACCGCCTGGCCTTTCGCCACTTCTTCACGCTGTAAATTGTTGCGTATTTCTGCTTTCATGATATATTTTGCAGCATCTTCCTCAATTGATACAATCATGTTTTCAAACATATGGAAGCCCTCGTTTTGGTATTCACGGAGCGGATCGATTTGCCCATATGCACGCAAATGGATTCCCTGGCGGAGCTGGTCCATCGCATCAATATGGTCGATCCATTTTGTGTCCACCGAGCGAAGGAGAATGACTTTTTCAAACTCCCGCATCTGTTCCGGCGTAAGCGCCTCTTCTTTTTCATCATAGCGCACCTTGATTTTTTCAAGAATCAGGTCAACCATTTCCTCGGGTTCTTTTCCCCTTAATTCGGCCGCTGTTATGTCGCCTTCAGGTAAAAGATTCGCACTGACATAGTCCACAATTCCTTCCAGGTTCCATTGTTCCTCATCTTCGTGCTGCGGGGCATTCGCATCAATCGTACGCTGTACAACCGATTGGATCATCTTTTCCACAATTTCACGAAGATTTTCCCTTTCCATTACTTCGTTCCGCTGTTTATAAATGATTTCCCGCTGCTGGCGAAGGACATCGTCGTATTGCAATAATTGCTTCCGGGCATCAAAGTTATTTCCTTCCACCCGTTTTTGCGCCGACTCTACCGCCTTTGTAACCATTTTGCTTTGGATCGGTTCAGAATCATCCATTCCAAGCCTTTCCATCATGTTTTTCAAATTATCGGAGCCGAAGCGGCGCATCAATTCATCTTCCATGGAAAGATAAAATTGCGTCACACCCGGATCTCCCTGGCGTCCTGAACGCCCGCGGAGCTGGTTATCGATCCTTCTCGATTCGTGGCGTTCTGTGCCGATGACAGCAAGCCCGCCCACTTCAAGCACGCCTTCCCCGAGCTTAATATCGGTACCCCGTCCGGCCATGTTCGTCGCAATCGTAACGGCGCCTTTTTGACCTGCCTGGGCAATGATTTCCGCTTCGCGTTCATGGTTTTTCGCATTGAGCACGTTATGGGGAATTCCTTGTTTCTTTAATAGCGAGCTGATCAGTTCGGACGTTTCAATCGCGACCGTACCGACAAGCACAGGCTGGCCTTTTTGATGGCGTTCCGCGATGTCTTCGACGACCGCACGAAATTTTCCTTCCATTGATGCATAAATGAGGTCAGGGCGGTCATCCCGTATAATCGGTTTATTTGTCGGGATGGCCACAACACGCATATTGTAAATATTGCGGAACTCTTCTTCTTCCGTTTTTGCCGTACCAGTCATACCCGCAAGCTTTTCATACATTCTAAAATAGTTTTGGAATGTGATCGTGGCCATTGTCATCGATTCATTTTGAATATCGACGCCTTCTTTTGCTTCAATTGCCTGGTGAAGCCCGTCGCTGAAACGGCGCCCTTTCATGAGCCGTCCTGTAAACTGGTCGACGATGACAATTTCCCCGTCCTGTACGACGTAGTCAATATCCCTGTGCATGCTTACATGGGCTTTCAACGCCTGATTAATATGGTGGTTCAGCGTGACATGGGATATATCGAATAAATTATCGATATGAAAAGCGCGTTCCGCCTTGTTGATGCCTTCTTCCGTTAACTGGACGCCTTTCGTTTTCTCATCATACGTGTAATCGACATCTTTTTTGAGCGTATTGACAAACGCATTTGCCTGCAAATACAATTGCGTTGATTTTTGCGCCTGCCCGGAAATGATGAGCGGTGTTCTCGCTTCATCGATCAAAATCGAGTCAACTTCATCAATGACGGCAAAGTGGAGCGCCCTTTGGACACGGTCTTCCGGATACAAAACCATGTTGTCGCGCAAATAATCAAAGCCAAACTCGTTGTTTGTACCGTACGTAATGTCTGCTGCATACGCTTCTTTTTTCTCCGCCTTTGACATGCTGTTCAAGTTGAGTCCGACCGTCAATCCGAGAAATTGGTACAACTGTCCCATTTCTTCGGCATCCCGGCTGGCCAAATATTCGTTCACCGTCACGACATGAACGCCTTTTCCGGTCAAGGCATTCAAGTAAACGGGCATGGTTGCAGTCAGCGTCTTACCTTCCCCTGTCTTCATCTCGGCGATATTGCCTTCATGAAGGGAAACGCCACCCATTAATTGAACAGGATAAGGATAAAGTCCGAGGACACGGCGGGCGCCTTCACGAACAACCGCGAATGCTTCCACGAGCAAGTCATCGAGTGATTCACCGTTTTGGTAACGGGATTTGAATTCCTCCGTTTTTTCCCGAAGTTCATCGTCTGATTTTCTCTCCATCTCCGAACCGAGCTTTTTAATATCGGAAGCTATTTTTTCAAGCCGCCGCAATTCACGTGTGTTTGGGTCAAAAAGGTTTGCTAAAAAAGCTGCCATATATAACTCTCCCTTGTTTAAAAATACGGCAATAATATTTATATACACTAAAACGGATGGTCTTTTTATTCACTTCATTCACTTATCATACCATTAACGGCCATTCGCTGACAATAAGGCCGCCTTTTTTGCGGCCTGTGCACAAACTCTAATTATCAAAGATGCGAATTGGTAAAAAGTCAAGTGTCAACAGGGCAAACCAGCTTTGAGGAGTAAATTTATGTTTTTTAGTCCTTAAAACAGAAAATGCACTTATCCACAGATGTAAAAATTTACC
>NZ_JBFEGN010000033.1:0-38835 GCF_047228825.1 Siminovitchia jepli | reverse complement strand
AATCCCTGAAGAAAAAAAGTAAAAAATGTCATTTTTCTATTTTACAATCTGACATAATACGATTAGCGGAAAATAGGTTGCATATGCAAAAATCTCCATTTTCCTCTCCGAATCCCTGATTCTGTTTATTCGACATAAACGTATCAATATGCTGGTTCGGGCCTAGGCTCATCGTCGTTCCGCGGTCCATGGAAGGGAAGTTCTTCCAAAGGATGTCTCGGCGCAAGTGAAAAAAGATATGGAAGAAATGAAAAACATGTATAAACAAACTACGGGCGAAGAGGAATCTTCCTCCCTGTCCGAATCGGGTGATGACACGGAAGAACAATTTGCGGAAATTCCTTTGGATGATAGCGAAGAATCAAGTTAGCGGGAATGTGTATTTTCCCATTGCCACGAAAAAAGTTGGGCTATATAATAAAAAAATGTCATACTGAGTGATAGGCAAAGATGACAGCCAGGGTAGACATGGAACGAAATTTAAAGACCGATCTATGCAATGAGGAGATCGGCAATGTAAAGGAGGAGAAACTGGATGAACGTGTTAGTATTTAAAAACGCCGAAGAGGCAACGGAAAAAGCTTATGACATTTTTAAAAAGAGTTTTGAAAATGGGTTGAAGACACTCGGCTTGGCGACGGGAAGCACACCTTTAACCTTGTATGAAAAAATTCGCACTTCGGGGTGGGACGTTTCACATGTCACGACTGTTAATTTGGATGAATACGTCGGACTCTCGCCGGCTAACCCCCAAAGTTACAACTACTACATGCAAGAAGAATTGTTCAAATACATGAACTTTAAAAGTACAAATTTGCCGAATGGAATGGCAGAAGATCTACAAGAAGAGTGTGAGCGGTATGAGCAGATTCTGAAAGAAAATCCCGTCGATTTGCAAATATTGGGAATAGGGCCAAATGGCCATATCGGCTTCAATGAACCAGGAACTCCTTTTGATTCCATTACTCATGTTGTTGAACTGGCACCATCCACACGTGAGGCCAACAAACGTTTCTTTGATAAGGAGGAGGAAGTTCCCACAAAGGCTATTACAATGGGGATCTCATCAATTATGAATGCCAGGGAAATTATCCTACTTGCGTTTGGCCCCGGGAAAGCGGATGCTGTCCGGAAAATGGTAGAAGGTCCTGTCACGAGCGACTGCCCCGCATCCGTTCTGCAAAATCATGATCATGCCTGGATCATTTTGGATGAGGGCTCTGCAGGCAAATTGAAAAGGTAATAAGAGCGTATAATTGAAAATTAGGCTGGAAAAAAAATCCGGCTTAAACTTTTAAAAAAAACCGAACCCCGCTAAAAGCGGCGGTTCGGTTTTTACCTTTGCAAGATCCCGATTAATACACATTTTAAAGCCCGTTTCCGGCTGATTTCTTTTCTGTCTTGTTTATTGATCTCCCGCGGTTTAAACGGGGTAATATATTTGCCGGGGGCTGTTATGTGGCGGTGATCAAGGACAATGGTCTCGCCCGGCTGCAGACCGCTTTTTATTGCCGAAAGATGATCAACTGTGAGTCCTGTATCTACTTCGCGCTTTTCAACAGACGAATGTTTATTCATCACCCATACATAGGATTTTGGGCGCTCCTTCCTCACACTCATTCCGGGGACAATCGGTACGTTGTTCGCTTCATCAGTAATAATGTTTACTGTGACATGCCGGCCGATGAACATTTTTTCGTTATCGGATTCATACTCAATAGTGACCGGATAAAAACTTGGGTTTTCAGTAGTCGGTTCATTTTCCGGCAGCTCGCCAATGTCAGCCACTTTTCCGTTGACGGGACTTTTGCTTTCTTGAGAAATGATTTTTGCCTTCATTCCTTCATCTACTTTTGCAATCTGCCGTTCGTCAAGCTGTCCTTTCACGGCTTTTTCATTTGAGAAAATCGTCATCACAGGATTTTTCAAGTCGTCGGAAATGCTTTTAACGATGCCTTCAATGGGGCTCATGACGGTTAATCCGTCCCGCCCGCCTTCAACGGCTGCACGCTGCTCCTCATATTTCCGTATGTCTGCATCCGTTTTTTCCAGTTCTATATTCTTTTCAATGATTGCCTGTTCGATGGCCAGCTTATTTTTTTCATCGTTTGCAGCCGTCCCGGGGATCCATTCATCGTACGGATTGTCGGACTTTATGTAAGTGGAATTGGCATTGGAGTTCCCCAAAGATTTCAGAAGTGTATTATAATCATTGATAGACGCAGAAAGGCTGTCCTTTTTCTTTTTTAAACTGGATATTTCCGCATCCAACTGGGCAATTTGCCTTTCAACATCGTCGCTTTTATAGCGGAACACTGGTGTTCCGGCATCAACTCTTTCTCCTTCTTTCACTAAAAATTCCTGGAAGCGTGCATGTTGGTCCACCGTGATGTGTTCGGTCACGGCAGGTACTACTACCCCTTTGACCGGAAAAGAGCTTTCAAGATCGCCTGTTGTGACTTTATCCCAATCACGAACATAGTGGAGACGATCCACTTTACTGTTCTCTTTTGTCACAAGAAAAATATTGGTCCCCAATAAGGCCAAACTGAAAAAAGTAAGAAAGCCTAACCATTTATTCATGCGTTTTCTGCCCCCTCTTTACAACACCACTTGAAAATCAAGAAAAGCCAGAAAGGAAGTACCCAGCCAATATATAAGGTGGACACCTAAAACAAGTAACCAGATAATCGGCTTCCTTTGGCGGCTCAAAGAGGATAGACCGTATATTTGCACGGCAATCACCCATACTTTGAAGATGCTGATGCAGCCGAGAAAGTATATGAAAAACGGACTTTCGGTCATATATTGAGCGGCCGCCCCCATGGAAAATGGAGAGGAATACCATGGAAGGCCCAGCCACATGACGAGAACTATATTTACTGCCTGCTCCAGAAGCAGAACAGGGAAAACAGCAGCCTGCATTACGACAAGCTTCTTGTAGGGCACATTTGTCAAGGTCCAAAATAATAACGACGAGAAAAAAATAATGATTCCCGCGTATAAAATCCCGAGCAGAAAACGGCCTAAAATAAAGTAGCTTTTCAGCCATTCATACTGACTCGCCGGAAGCTTGATCAATTCAAAGGAAAATACATGAGACCCGATTCCAGCCAGTCCATTTATCGTAAAAATCATCGCGCTGATCAAAAATAGTATAACCACCCTTGAGGTTAACCCATAAATGGTTTCCGCCTTGCCAAGCTGGAAGACATCCCTTTTCAGGAAAAACAACATTTTCCATAGCCCCGCCTGATAAATCATCACCATCACCCGCTTGTATCCCGATAAACAATATTCTATCTTATTCGAAATCTGCCAACAATCTTTTTACTTAAAAGAGGCTGGGACAAAACCTGGTCAAAATCAAGAAATCGCATGAAATCAAATTTAAAACCTTGATTTCATGCGGTTTTACTTTTCAGTACCTACACCAATTTCAATGATTTTTTTTACTTATATCCCAGCCTCATTGCTTTTCATTAAATTTCAGCAGGTGCGGAAGGAGGTCCGTGAACGCTTTTTGTGTTTTCTCGGATGCATATGACAAATTGACAAGAGCGTTCAGCATTTTTGTATTTTTTTGAAGCATTTCAATAACACGCTGCAAGTCGGCCTCCCGGGCCTGTTCCCGCAAAATAAGGGGCGGGTACTCTTTTCCTGTTTGATCGCCAAACACCATCCGCATTAAATGGTCATCGGGAATGGAATAGGCGCGTTTAAAGTCTTTTAATGTGTCAATGGTCATTTGCCTTTTTCCGGTCTCATAAAAAGAAAGGGCGGTTTGGCTGATATGAAGGCGGCGTATGGCCTCTTCCTGGCTTAATTTTAATATTTCCACGCGGTATTTCTTTAACTCTTCATGAAAAGCCATCGTCATCCCCCGTTAACTTTTTCGTCTAACATAACGGTTTTTTTCTCCTCAGAAACCAGGTATTCAATATTGTAATCAAATCGTATATTTCGCTTTAAAATAAAAAGAATTATGCGATAAATGCGTATTTCTTTTGTAGGTATTTTTTACTATGATAAATTTAGTAGGCCAAGGAAGGTGAAGATAGTGTCTGTTTTTGTCAAAATCATAAAAATTATTGCGAAGGGTAGTTTGGCAGGAAAGGACATGTCATTGGTTTGTAAAGGGACGAGAATTGAGGGTGCGAATATATGGATGATTAAGCCAAAGTTTCATTTCCATGACGCGCTCATCAGTCATTCTCCTTTCGATCCTCATCATTCGGAGGCATTCCGGCTATCCCCCCTCCATGTTGAAACAACCATTATCATTGAAGTAAAGGCCGATTCAAATAAATGGCGGGCGGCTATAACCATAGATTTAAACAAATGGGTATTTTTTGTGGGCCCTTATTTGGATGACGCTCGCTCTTTTCCGCAGGAAATCGCCTACATGCTGCTTGCTTCCTTTGGATTGAAGAACAGCCGCTGCGAACTGAGCTTTGCGACATTGGCCACCATGAAAAATTCTTATGAAAGATACATAAACAGCCATCTGCATCGGCAGCGTGGGGGTAAAAAGGGGCCTGGACCACAGAATTAACGGTTTTTTAACCGCCGGAAATTTTATTAATCATTCAAAAATCATTCAAAAAAAATTCAAAAATGCAGATCATTGATATGATCGTATTTGTAAACGGATACAAATTTTTAGTGGCTTTGAAACAGCGACAAGATTCTGAAAAATGGTTGACGAAACCCCGAAACCACGGTATTATTTAGAACAATCAACCCATTAAATCTACGTAAATGGGTAAGTTTGAGAGGGGCGAAAAATGGTGAGCGAGCAATGGATTTTCCTCGACGGCAAATTGGTACCAAAAGAAAAAGCCGTTGTATCGGTGTATGATCACGGATTCCTGTATGGAGACGGCGTCTTCGAAGGCATTCGGTCTTACAATGGGAACATATTTCGGCTGAATGAACATTTAACCAGATTATATGAATCCGCAAAATCTGTGATGATTCAAATACCGTATACGAAAGAGGAAATGACCCAGATTTTGATAGAAACTCTCCGGAAAAACAATCTAAAAGATGCCTATATTCGTCTCATTGTTTCCCGTGGATCCGGGGATCTGGGATTGGATCCGGCAAACTGCGGCAAGCCTTCAGTCATTGCCATTGCCGAACCGCTCCGTATCTTCCCGAAAGAGATGTATGAATCGGGAATAGAAATCGTAACGGCTTCGACACGAAGAAATCGTTCGGATATCTTAAGCCCGATGGTAAAATCCTTAAACTACTTAAATAATATTCTCGTAAAAATGGAAGCGAACCTTGCCGGAGCACATGAAGCACTCATGTTAAATGATCAAGGGTATGTTGCGGAAGGTTCTGCTGATAACATATTTATCGTGAAAGATAACAAGCTGTATACTCCTCCCGGACATATCGGGGCACTCGTAGGAATTACGAGAAACGCCATTATCGAAATTGCCCGTGACAAAGGCTATGAAGTCCTGGAGTCTGTTTTTACGTTACACGATGTCTATACGGCAGATGAAGTATTCTTAACCGGTACAGCCGCAGAAGTCATCGCAGCCGTCAAAGTTGACGGGCGTGTGGTAGGCGACGGGAAACCCGGACCGGTGACAAAGGATTTATTGGAAAGTTTCAGAAAAATAACAACAACAGATGGCGTCAAAGTTTACAGCCAAGCATTGAATGTAAGCTGAGATAAAGAGAAGGAAGCGGGGATAGACATGCGGAGCGACATGATAAAAAAGGGGATAGACCGAGCCCCGCACCGGAGCTTGCTTTACGCAACGGGTGTAAAAACAAAAGATTTGGATAAACCGTTTATCGGTGTTTGCAATTCATATATTGACATTATACCAGGGCATAAACATTTACGGGAATATGCCGAAGTGGTGAAAGAAGCCATTTGGGAAGCCGGAGGCGTCCCGTTTGAATTCAACACAATCGGCGTCGATGATGGCATAGCAATGGGCCACATCGGAATGCGCTATTCACTGCCGAGCCGGGAGCTGATCGCCGATGCGGCCGAAACGGTCATCAACGCCCACTGGTTTGACGGCGTATTTTATATCCCCAACTGTGACAAGATTACGCCAGGAATGCTTATGGCGGCCTTCAGGACGAATGTCCCGTCCATTTTCGTATCAGGCGGGCCGATGGAAGGCGGCGTGTCTTCAGAAGGTGAACCGCTGACGCTCACTTCAGTTTTTGAAGGTGTCGGAGCGTATCACGCCGGCAAAATGACAGCGGAAAAGCTGCTTGACATTGAACAGAATGCATGCCCGACGTGCGGTTCCTGTTCCGGAATGTTCACGGCCAACTCGATGAACTCTTTAATGGAAATGCTTGGCGTCACCATTCCCGGAAACGGAACGATTGTCGCCACATCTGAGGAACGTCACCGCTTAATCAAAGAAGCTGCCAGGCACTTGATCCGGATGGTGAAAGAAGGCATCAAGCCAAGGGACCTTGTAACCGAACGCACCATTGATGATGCATTTGCCCTTGATATGGCGATGGGCGGGTCAACAAACACGGTCCTCCATACTTTGGCTATTGCACACGAGGCAGAAATAGATTACGATTTATCTAGAATTAATGAAGTGGCCAAACGGGTTCCTTATTTGGCAAAAATCGCTCCTGCTTCAAACTATACGATGCAGGATGTTCATGAAGCCGGGGGAATCAGTGCCATTATTCGCGAATTATGCGAGATGGGTGCGGTTGAACGGGATCGTTTGACTGTTACCGGCAAAACCGTATATGAAAATGTAAAAGACAGCGTCATTACCAATCCTGAAGTCATACGGCCAAGTAAAAATGCATATAGTCCGGTTGGAGGATTATCCATCCTTTACGGAAACATTGCTCCAAATGGCGGAGTCATTAAAGTTGGTGCAGTAGACCCGTCGATCAAAACATTCCGGGGTAAAGCAATTGTGTTTGACTCGCAGGAAGATGCACAAAAGGGAATTAATGACGGTACTGTACAGCCGGGCCACGTTGTGGTCATTCGTTACGAAGGGCCAAAAGGCGGACCCGGGATGCCCGAAATGCTGGCGCCTACGTCAGCGATTGCCGGCCGGGGACTCGATAAAGAAGTCGCTTTGATTACAGACGGCCGTTTCTCCGGGGCATCGAGGGGAATTTCCATTGGCCATATTTCCCCGGAAGCCGCTGAAGGCGGACCGATTGCATTGGTGGAAAATGGCGATGAAATTTTCATCGATTTGACAAATCGGACTATTCAACTGCTGGTAGATGATGATATACTTGCCGAAAGGCAAAAAAACCTAAAACCGTTTGAACCGAAAATCAAGAAAGGTTACTTGGCAAGGTATTCCAAACTGGTAACGTCCGCGAATACTGGCGGCGTCATGAAAATATAATCAACAAAGGCAATGATGAGGAAAAAGTGGATGAAGCCCTGCATTTACAGAGAGCCGGAACTGCTGGAAACCGGTAATGCAGTCATTCGCGACATCACCTTAGAGCCGGAATCCTGAAAGCGAAAGCGATTATGGATTCACGGGGGGTTGAAAAAGTCCCCGTTATCAGTGAACAGCTTACCTGCTGTTCGTGAGTCAGTGATTGTCACTGTAAAGTAGGGTGGTACCATGAAAGTTTTTTCATCCCTGCATAAAAGGTTCTCCTTTTGTGTGGGCTGAAGAAACTTTTTTTTTATTATAAACAGGATTTGTCGCCGCAATTTCAAAAAGTCGCAATAAAAATAAGAATTCATAATGAAAGGAAGGCGCTAAGTGGTGAGTATAGGTTTCCCGATGAAGACTGGCAAGCAAAGACAAGACACGGCAACGCAAGAACAAATGAAAACTGGGGCTGATTTGTTCATCGAAGCATTGCAAAAGGAAAACGTCGAAATCATTTTCGGATATCCGGGAGGGGCTGTACTCCCGATATACGATGCGTTATATAAAAACCCGATCAGGCATGTATTGACACGGCATGAACAAGGAGCTATCCACGCTGCAGAAGGATATGCAAGGATCACTGGTAAACCTGGCGTCGTCATTGCTACATCCGGCCCGGGTGCCACAAACCTTGTAACCGGAATTGCCGATGCCATGATGGATTCCTTGCCGCTCGTTGTTTTTACCGGGCAGGTCGGCAGTGCCGTACTCGGAACGGACGCATTCCAGGAATCGGATATTGTGGGGATTACGATGCCGATCACAAAACATAATTATCAAGTAAAAAAATTGGAAGACCTTGGCCGGATCATTAAAGAGGCTTTTTACATTGCAGCCAGCGGAAGGCCTGGTCCGGTACTCATCGATATCCCGAAAGATATCGCGACGCAACCGGCTGGCGTTTATCCGGAAAAGCCGATTCATCTGCCGGGATACCAGCCGACAACGCGGCCGAACTATTTGCAAATCCAAAAGCTGGTCAATGTCATGGCCAGTGCGAAAAAGCCGCTCATTCTTGCAGGGGCCGGCGTCTTGTTTGCAAAAGCGGCGGAAGAGTTTCAGGCTTTCGCCGAAAAGACAGGGTTCCCGGTCACAAATACATTGCTCGGGCTTGGCAGTATTCCCGGAGACCATCCGCAATTTTTGGGAATGGCGGGAATGCACGGAACTTACGCATCGAACATGGCGATTACGGAATGTGATTTGCTCATTAACTTTGGCGCCCGGTTTGATGACCGCTTGACAGGAAACTTGGAACATTTCGCCCCGAATGCAACGATCGCACACATTGATATTGACCCGGCCGAAATCGGCAAGAACGTTCCAACGGAAATTCCGATTGTGGCGGATGCAAAAGCAGTATTGGAGGAACTCGTGAAAATCGATTTCCATGTACCTGATATTTCAGAATGGACAGAACATTTGAACGAGTACCAAACAAAATATCCGTATAAAAAACCGGAATCAAAGGAGAATGAGTTGTCTTCACCGCATGTGATCAAAATGATTCACGAAATGACCAACGGAGAGGCGATTATCACAACAGATGTTGGACAGCATCAAATGTGGGCCGCCCAATATTACGCCTTTAAAGGGCCAAACAAATGGGTGACCTCCGGAGGATTGGGAACAATGGGCTTTGGTTTTCCATCCGCAATCGGCGCTCAGCTTGCAGATATGAAAAAAACAGTTGTATCCATATCGGGAGATGGCGGTTTCCAAATGTGCCTCCAAGAGTTGGCTGTTGTAAAAGAACTGAAACTGCCTATTAAAATCGTCATCCTGAACAACCAATCTCTTGGCATGGTTCGCCAATGGCAAGAAAAATTTTACGAAGAGCGCTACTCCCAGTCATTGATTCCGGAGCAGCCCGACTTTATTAAATTGGCCGGGGCATATGGCATTAAAGGTTACAAAGTTGAAACTGCGGAAGAAGCAAGAACGGTTTTTGAAGAGACTTTTAACACTCCGGAAGCGGTATTAATTGACTGCCGCGTCATCCAAAAAGAGAATGTTTATCCAATGGTTCCCCAAGGCAAAGGACTACATGAAATGATCGGGGTGGGACAATGAAACGGGTTGTTACTTTAACAGTCAACAATAATAGCGGTGTCCTGAACAGGATTACCGGATTATTTTCCAAAAGACAGTTTAATATTGAGAGCATCACCGTCGGGCCCACAATGAATCCGGGCATTTCCAAAATGACGCTGATCGTTCCGATCGAAGACCCGGCGAAAATGGAGCAGCTTTTAAAACAACTGCAAAAACAAATAGATGTTTTAAAAGTAACCGACATTACAGACAAAAGAATGGTTACAAGGGAACTGGCCCTTATTAAAGTCACTTGCCCGCCGTCGGTTCGCAGCGAGGTATACAGCATCATCGAACCATTCAGGGCAACCGTCATTGACATGAGCAAAAACATCATCACAGTTCAAGTAACTGGCGAACCTTCAAAGGTTGAAGCATTCATTGATCTGTTGAAGCCTTATGGCATTAAAGATATTTCGCGAACAGGCGCTACAGCTTTTGTTCGCGAACATCAAATACAAGAAACATCAGAGCTATCAATTTTACAATTATAAAAGAGGAGATGGAAATAATGGCAAAAGTATATTACAACAACGAAATCAACGAGGCAGTGCTACAAGGAAAGAAAATTGCAATCATGGGATACGGTTCTCAAGGTCACGCGCATGCGAGCAATTTAAAAGATAACGGTTTTGACGTCATTGTAGGTGTAAGACCAGGAAAATCTTTTGAACAGGCAAAAGAAGACGGACATGAAGTATATTCCGTAAAAGAAGCAGCTGCCCAGGCAGATGTCATCATGATCCTTCTACCGGACGAAAGACAAACAGCTGTTTACGAAAATGAAATCAAACCCGAATTGACTGAAGGAAAAGCATTGGCGTTTGCTCACGGGTTCAATGTTCACTTTAACCAAATCGTCCCTCCATCCAATGTTGATGTATTTCTTGCTGCACCGAAAGGACCGGGACACTTGGTAAGGCGTACATTCCAGGAAGGGGCAGGCGTACCGGCTCTATTCGCTGTTTACCAGGATGCTACAGGCGATGCAAGAGATATTGCATTAGCATATGCAAAAGGAATCGGAAGTGCGCGTGCCGGCGTGTTGGAGACAACTTTCCAGGAAGAAACGGAAACTGACCTTTTTGGAGAACAGGCGGTCCTTTGCGGCGGTACGACAGCCTTGGTAAAAGCCGGCTTTGAAACGCTTGTAGAAGCGGGTTATCAGCCGGAATTGGCCTATTTCGAGTGCTTGCATGAATTGAAATTGATCGTTGACCTGATGTATGAGGACGGATTGGCCGGCATGCGCTACTCCATCTCCGACACGGCACAATGGGGAGACTTCGTATCCGGTCCGCGTGTCATCGATGAACATACAAAAGAACGCATGAAAGACATTTTGAATGATATTCAAACAGGGAAGTTCGCCAAAGGCTGGCTGCTTGAAAACCAGTTGAACAGACCGGAATTTAATGCTATCAACAAGCGTGAAAGCGAGCACCTCATCGAAAAAGTTGGCCAGGAGCTTCGTGAAATGATGCCATTTGTCAAAGCAGGCAAAAAGAAAGCCGGCAAGGAAGTGGTGACAAGTGCGAAAAATTGACATCTTTGATACAACACTTCGCGACGGGGAGCAGTCGGCCGGCATTAACTTGAATACCGCCGAGAAGCTTGAAATTGCCAAGCAGCTGGAACGCTTTGGAGTAGATGTAATGGAGGCGGGGTTTCCCGCCGCCTCTCCCGGCGACTTGGATGCAGTCAGGCAAATTGCTTCCACGATCAAAAATTCATCCGTTACCGGATTGGCCCGTTCTGTCAAATCAGACATCGATGCTGCGTGGGAAGCCCTTAAAGTGGCACAATGCCCGAGACTTCACGTTTTTATTGCCACGTCACCGATCCATATGACATATAAATTGAAACAAACGCCCGAGCAGGTCGTGGAAACGGCAGTCGAATCCATCAAATACGCAAAACAATTTTTCCCGATTGTGCAATGGTCGGCAGAAGACGCATTCCGTTCCGATCCGGCGTTTCTTGCCCATATCGTCGAGCAGGCCATCAAGGCGGGGGCGTCCGTCATTAACTTGCCCGACACGGTCGGTTATGCGACTCCGCACGAATATGGCGCCATGTTCAAATACATGAAAGATCATGTACCGAATATAGAGGAAGTAAAACTATCTTCCCACTGCCATAACGATCTTGGCATGGCTGTCGCAAACACGCTGGCGGCCATCGAAAACGGGGCCGACCAAGTAGAGGGCACGATCAATGGCATCGGAGAAAGAGCCGGAAACGCAGCCCTTGAGGAAGTGGGAGTTGCCCTCTATACAAGAAAAGATGCCTATAATGTTGAGACAAATTTGGCCTTGAATGAAATTAAACGCACGAGCCAGCTCGTCAGCCAATTGACGGGAATGATCATCCAGGCAAACAAGGCAGTTGTTGGAAAAAATGCGTTTGCCCATGAATCCGGCATCCACCAGGACGGCGTGTTAAAAGAACCGACAACATATGAAATCATCACTCCGGAGCTTATCGGCGAAACATCCAACAACCTGGTGCTTGGAAAACATTCTGGCCGTCACGCGTTCCATGAGCGTGCAAAAGAAATGGGCTTCCAGCTTGATAAAGAAGCTTTGAATGCAGCATTTAAAGAATTTAAACAATTGGCAGACCGAAAGAAAGAAATTACAAAAGAGGATTTGTGGACCATTTTGACACATCAGCAGTTGAAAGACGAAGATGCGGCTGTTTATGAACTGGAGTCTGTCCAAGTCCAATACGGCACAGAACACATCCCGACGGCTACCGTTCGGGTCAAAACTCCAAATGGGGCAGTCATCGAAGACGCCTGTACCGGGGCCGGAAGTGTTGAAGCCATTTTCAATACGCTTGAGCGGATCGTAGATGGAAACATTCACCTGCTTGACTACAGGGTTTCATCCATTGGAAAAGGCCGGGATGCGCTTGGAGAAGCGGTCGTTAATCTGACTTTTAATCAAACGGCGGATTTGACTGGCAGAGGAACAGCCCAGGACGTTTTGGAAGCATCCGCCAAAGCCTACTTGAACGCCATTAACCGTTCATTGCTGCAAACGCAAATGGAAGATCTTGTCAAGTCATCGGTATAAAGTGAAAACATGAAGGAGGAAACACGGGATGAAGAAACGGGTAGCTGTACTCTCTGGAGACGGTATTGGCAAAGAAGTAACGGACGCGGCAGTTGCCGTTTTAGATGCAATTGGACGCCGCTTTCATCATGAGTTTGAGTGGGTGTGTGGCTTACTCGGTGGAGCAGCCCTGGACGAAGCCGGCCATCCCATTCCGGAAGAAACCATCCAAATTTGCGAGGGCAGCGACGCCATTTTGCTCGGCGCAATCGGCGGTCCGAAATGGGACCATTATCCAAAGGAACTTCGGCCGGAAAAAGGGCTTCTTCAAATTCGGAAACACTTTGAACTGAGTGTCAACCTAAGACCCGTGCAAGCATATAAAACATTGCTTGCATCCTCCCCTTTAAAAGAAGAAGTAGCCGAAGGCGTTGACCTTGTATTCGTGAGGGAACTAACGGGAGGCCTTTACTTTGGAGAGCCAAGCTATCATACAGATGAGCAGGCAGTGGATACTTTAATTTACGGCCGTGAAGAAATCGAACGTGTTGTCAGATTCGCCTTTGAATTGGCAAAACAACGGAAAAACAAAGTATCTTCCATTGATAAAGCGAATGTGCTTGAATCAAGCAGGCTCTGGCGCAAAATCGTGGAAGAAGTGGCTGCAGATTATCCGGAAGTGGCATATGAGCATATGCTGGTCGACTCTGCCTCCATGAAGCTGATCACTTCACCGGCATCCTTTGATGTCATTGTGACTGAAAATATGTTTGGCGATATTTTAAGTGATGAAGCATCCGTTATTGCGGGCTCACTTGGAATGCTGCCATCCGCAAGCCTCCGGGCAGACGGTTTCGGCTTGTACGAACCTGTACATGGGTCAGCACCGGACATTGCGGGACAGAATAAAGCAAACCCGGTTGGTGCCATTTTATCCGGTGCCATGATGCTTCGCAGTACTTTCGGTATGGCCAAGGAAGCCGCGGCAATTGAAGAAGCGGTCAAAAACGTGCTTGAAGACGGTTATTGCACATGTGAATTCAGGGTTGACGGCAGCAAGGTACTAACAACGGCAGAAATGACCGAAAAAATTATTGATGAAATTGAGAAGGAACTTATTTCGGACCATATTTTAGCGGCATATTCGTGAGGTGTAACAGATGGGGAAAACAATCATTGAAAAAATATGGGAAAAACATGTTGTACACAGAGAAGAAGGGAAACCGGACCTTCTTTATATCGACCTTCATCTCGTTCATGAAGTAACCTCTCCGCAGGCGTTTGAGGGATTGCGTTTAAACAACCGCAAGGTGCGCAGGCCCGATCTTACATTTGCAACGATGGACCATAACGTTCCAACTCGTTTGAATGAGGACGTAACAGACCCGATTGCGAAAAAGCAAATGACTACGCTGGAGAAAAACTGTTTGGAATTCGGAGTTCCGCTTGCGGGAATCGGGCATCCTGACCAGGGCATCGTTCACGTTATCGGACCGGAACTTGGATTAACCCAGCCAGGCAAAACGATCGTTTGCGGCGACAGCCATACGTCCACGCATGGAGCATTTGGCGCCCTTGCGTTTGGCATCGGCACAAGCGAAGTTGAACACGTCCTTTCCACCCAAACTTTGTGGCAGTCCAAACCCAAAACAATGAAAGTCGAAATAAAAGGCGATCTCGGCCCGGGAGTAACGGCAAAAGACCTGATCCTGGCCATTATTGCCAAATACGGTGTCAACATCGGAACGGGACACATAATTGAATATACGGGGGAAGCGATCCGGAAACTGACAATGGAACAGCGGATGACAGTGTGCAACATGTCCATTGAAGCCGGTGCCAGGGCAGGATTGATCAGCCCGGATGAAACGACCTTCGAATATTTAAGGGGACGCGAACATGTTCCAGAGGGTGAAGCGTTTGATAAACTGGTTGAAGAATGGAAAGAACTCGCGTCCGACCCGGATGCAACATATGATTCAGTCATTGATATTGATGCTTCCGAAATCGAGCCATTTGTTACATGGGGAACAAACCCCTCGATGGGCGTCAGGATTTCAGAACCGATTCCAAAGCCTGCCGATGCCAAAAATGAAACGGAAAAAGAATCCATTGAACAAGCGCTTGAATATATGGGGCTAGAAGGCGGCATCAAAATGACCGACGTCGATATCCAATATGTGTTCATCGGCTCATGTACGAACTCCAGGATTGAAGATTTACGGTCGGCAGCCAAAGTATTGGAAGGCAGAAAAGTAAAAGAGGGCGTAAACGCCATCGTTGTTCCCGGCTCCCGAACAGTAAAAGCACAGGCGGAAAAAGAAGGTTTGGATAAAATTTTCCTGGATGCCGGATTTGAATGGCGCGAGACCGGATGCAGCATGTGCCTTGCGATGAACGCAGACCAGGTGCCTGCCGGCATGAGATGCGCATCCACCTCCAACCGGAACTTTGAAGGACGACAAGGAAATGGATCCCGCACGCATCTTGTCAGCCCGGCCATGGCGGCTGCCGCAGCGATTGAAGGCCGATTCGTTGATGTGAGGCAATTGATGAAAGGAGCGGTTCACGCATGAAGCCGATCAAAGAAGTAACAAGCGTCATTACACCTTTGGACCGCGTGAACGTCGATACGGACCAAATTATTCCGAAGCAATTTTTAAAGCGGATTGAACGCACCGGATTTGGCAACTTCCTGTTCTATCATTGGCGTTTTAATGACGACGGTACAGAAAAAACCGATTTTGTCCTCAATAAACCGGAGTATAGAAACAGCGAGATCCTGGTGGCCCGTGAAAATTTCGGCTGCGGCTCTTCCCGGGAGCACGCTCCCTGGGCCTTGGGCGACTATGGTTTCCGTGTGGTCATTGCACCGAGCTTTGCCGACATTTTTCACAGCAACTGCTTTAAAAATGGCATTCTCCCGATACAATTGCAAGAGTCAGAGATTGAAGAACTTCTGCAGGCGGGCAAAGAAAAGCCGCTTCAGGTTACAGTCAACCTGGAAAGCGAAACAATTGAGACAGGAGGCGGAAAAACCTATTCCTTCTCCATCGACCCGTACCGCCGGCAAATGCTTCTGAACGGCTGGGACGAAATCGCCCTGACTCTGCAGTTGGAAGATAAAATTGCGGCATATGAAAAATCAATAGAAAAATAAGGTAACAAACACTTGCCCCGGGCTGAAAGCCCCGTTGGCAAGTTTTTTTTTGAGAGTTTGCCAATCCGCCTTCCGCCTCTGACTTCTAAGACAGAACGTGTCAGCGTTTTTTCTGACCACCCGAAATACGATCCGAAATCACGAAATACAGTCCCGAACCTGCGTAATACGATCCCAAACCCCTGCCGGCTATTAGGAATGATTCATGTTTTTCTACATACAAATGATGGAAAGAAGAAATAAGGAGACAAGGCCGGTATGGTGCAAGACTTTCTTCAAGTTTTCTTGATGACGCTGGTAAGCGACATTGATAATATGCTGATTCTTGGAGCTATTTTACGAAGACACGCTCATTTTAAGGTTACCCTTCTGGCGGCTGTTCTGCTGACATGTACTCGAACCGTATATGTTTCAATCGTTGAGGGGCTGTCAAATGTCCCGCTGTTTCACCTGGTGACGGGTTTGATTTTACTTTTTATTTCTTTTAAACTCGTTACAAAGCTTATTTACGGCGTACGGCCGTTAAGATCTTCAAGCTATTCCCCTTCACTCCATCAAAAGATAAAGATATTGGCTGGTCTGGCAGCGACGGATTTTTTGATTTGCTGGGACGGTGTTCTCATCATTTCGAATATTTCCGACCATCTCATCATCATATCATTAGGAGTTTTATGCAGCCTTTTAATTTCGCTCCATTTTTTACGGCTCATCATGGAACTTGCAGCTGCCATTCCTTGGATTAATGTGGTCGCAGGAGGTTTTATTGCCCAAAATGCCATTACTTCCATTGCCAAGGATCCGTGGATCGAGGATTGGATCTATTATGCAAACACGCTTATGCCGGAAGTCAATATTGTAAACACAGCGGCCAATGGCGCTGTCATTATGATTGTGGTGATTGGTCTGATTTCTTACGTTAAACATCATCGCATTATTATACATAGGAAATTTTGACATGCGGTGCTTTTCGGGAAGAACATTTGATCCTGCGTGAACCGGCATTCAAAATACCGTCTCAAAATTATTGTTCGCAATTAAGGGGAATGAAGGTAAACCCCTTGCGGTAAAATTTATTTTCTTGTATAATTAAACCAGTAAAACTTTTTTTGTTTAATGGGTTTTGCAGGAGGAGATTTTTCATGAAAGAGAGAATCATGCAGGCCTTTGTTGAAGAAGTGAAGGATAAAGGCATCAAATTTACGATGAACGACTTGGCAGGCCGGTTGGGCATCAGTAAACGGACATTATATGAACACTTTTCATCGAAAGCGGAAATTTTGGAAGCCATCATAGAATTAACGATCAAGGAATTTGATGAAAAAACCGAAGCCATCGTTCAAGACAGCAGCCTAACCCTTTTGGAAAAAATAAAAGCGGCCATTATCGTTGTTCCGAAATATGACGAGTTTTATGATTTGCAAATACTGGAGGAAATGAAAAAGTATTATCCCAGTCAGTGGGAGAAGATGAATAATTCTTTATATGAATGGGAAGCTTTAAAAAAATTGCTGGAACAGGGCATTGCCGAAGGCCTGATTAAAGATCAAAATATTGAACTGCTCATGCGTTTGGTCATAGATGCTACAAACCTTACGTTGGACAGGCGCTTCATTTGGGAAAATAGAATAACCGTTGAAGAGGCAATGAATGGTATTGTAAATGTCTTATTGTTTGGAATGGTTGCGGAAAATGCCGAGCCTTAGGTGTTGACTCGGCTGTCAATCATATTTTTTTGATGAAAAAAACCAAAAAAACTAAAATAGTTTTATTGTTTTCATAGAGGTGCAGAAATGAATTTTTTTAAGCAGATGAGTGTGAGAAAAAGGCTTGGGTTAACATTTGCCATAGCTATTTTATTTTTGGACATGCTGTTATACAGCGTGATTATTCCGTTAACTCCTTACTATGAAGAAAATTTCAAAGTTTCGTCTACTTTGATAGGTATTTTATTTAGCAGCTATTCCATCACTTTATTATTATTTACAACATATTTCGGGAATTTGACAGATCGGATTGGCAGGAAAAAACCGATCATCATTGGGTTAATTGGAATGAGCGTTTCGACCATTCTGTTTTCCCATCCCTTAAACTTTGAAATGCTGATTTTGGCAAGAGGTTTACAAGGCATTGCTTCGGCAGCAACCTGGACAGCCGCACTTGCGCTTCTTGCAGATTTGTTCGTCAAAAAAGAACGGTCCATTGCAATGGGGTTTGCCATGACGAGCATGTCTGCAGGTACTTTGTTAGGGGCGCCGATTGGCGGGCTGCTTATTGAATTTGGCGGGTATGCTACCCCGTTTTATACGATTTCAGTACTGTTGGTCATAGTCATGATCTTCGCTGCCATCTATTTACAGGATGTACCGCGGGATGAAATTCAGGTGCCAAAGAAGATAATGGATCTGTTAAGGCAGCGTGAAGTCATTTGGATCTTGACCATTATGGTTATCAGTGAAGGAACTTTGACGATGTTGGAGCCCATTTTGCCGATTTATTTATCCGGCGCATTCACCGGGAATTCATTCTTCATCGGCCTGATGTTTGGGATTCTTACGTTGGCATACGGAATAATGGCTCCAGTATCTGGTTTTTTAGTAAACAAGTATACACCCAGCCGGGTCGTGCTGGTTGGTTTGGTATTAGTCGGATTATTCCTGCCGTTTATAATAATGGCCAAATCCACAATGCAAATGGTCATCGCATTATTGCTGATCGGAGCAAGCATGGGGTTGGCGGTCTCCCCCACATTAACCATGCTTGGTAATACCCAGGGTGATGATGGCCAAAATTCCTACGGTGCGCTATATAGTTTATTTAATATATTTTTTGCGGTTGCAGCTATCATCGGGCCCTTTTTGGGGGGAGCTTTAACAGATGTATTTACTTTAAAAATAACAATTTTCCTTGCAAGTGGGGCGGTTTTGTTATGCACAATCGGATTATCGTTAACAAGAAAAAAAAGTATGCATAAACAAGAATGCAAGTTTTCGCCAAATGCTGGGCAGCAGGTTAAGTAACATGCTGAACAGAATAACCACAAGTATAATAACAAGACTTGCTCCCGGCCTCAAAACCGGGAGCAAGCCTTTTTATTATTATATTGACGCCTTTCGCAGCAATAAAAATGAGATAACCATACTGATCAGAATAAACGGCAGAAGCCAATAGGAAAGCCCGACGGCTGTTTGGGACGAGAACCACCGGAAAATATCCGCCCACACATGAAAATGATGGAACAGCAGCACGACAACACTGCTGATAAGCAGAACGGCCAATGACAAAAGCAACATTCCTTTTCCGCCAAACCGCCGGGCATAACTTGAAATCAGAAATCCGAGAAAAAATAGAAAGGCAAACAGAATGACATACATGAGCAACTTCTCGAGAAAGGAGGTTCCGTCATTGAGATAAGGGAAATGGAAAAAATGGAATCTGTTTCCCCAGCCATTGGACATGTTTTCAAGGAAGGCAAAAATACACATCAAAGTACCGAGGATAAAACTTGCCGCAAGGCCCATTAGAGCAGTCCCGAAGAAGTAATCCCTTCTCGTGACAGACATTCCGACTGCGAACGGAAAGGACTGTGTGACCACGAGGATCCCCAATACAAACACATATACAAAAATGGAGGTGACGCTGCCTGAGTAAAATTTTTCGTCATTATTGATCAATAAGCTGACAATCAGCGTAAACAAAAAGCTTGAGGAGAGAATAAGTGATGGAATATAGAGCCAAATCCATTTATCGGCCCTATGAATGCTTATAACGCTTTGAATATTCATTTGGCCATCACTCCTTTTTGGTCGCTTTTTCCAGTTGTCAGATGGACGATTAACTGCTGCAACGAAACGGGTGTTACTTCAAGGCCGCATGCCTCGGCTTGTTTTTGCTCATCACCGTACTTGCTTTGAATGACCGTGGCTGACAGCAATCCTCCGAATGGTTCCCGGTAGACCACTTCTTTTCCGGAAAGGAAAGCTTCGGCTTCAGGTGCCCGGCCGGTAACCGTGAAAGCCATTCCCCTAAGCTCCTCGGCGTTTTGATCAATGATCAGTTGACCATCTGAAATCACCAATATGTGCTCAAGCAAATTGCTCACTTCATCAATTAAATGTGTGGAAAGGATCACGGTACGCGGATTTTCCACATAATCCCCCATTAACCGATCGTAAAAAATTCCCCGCGATACAGCATCAAGACCCAAATAAGGTTCATCAAATATCGTTAAGGGAGCCCGGCTCGCCAGCCCGATGATGATTCCAACCGCAGAATGCATGCCGCGCGAAAGCTTTTTGATCCGGCGCTTGGCAGGGAGACGAAATTCATCCATTAATGAAGAGGCAAAATCTTCATCCCAATTTGGGAAAATAGATTTGGAAACGGCCATTGCATCCCGGATCGTATAATTATCCGGATATTTTTGACTTTCTTTTATAAAACAAATTTGGCGCAGCACCTTGCTGTTTTCATATGGCTCTTCACCGAATACCTTTATTGCGCCATTAGTAGGAAAAATTTGTGCAGTAATCAGTTTCATTAACGTTGTTTTGCCGGCTCCATTTCTTCCGAGCAGCCCATATATCTTGTCAGTTTCAATGGAGAGCCCAACATGATTCACGGCTTTAAAGCTGCCGTAAGCTTTTTCCAATCCATTTGCTTCAATGACTAAACCCATTACTTTTCATCTCCTCTCCGGATGAGTTCGATCAACTGTTCCAACGTAATGCCAAGTTTCTTTGCCTCGCGGATCATCGTTGCAACATGCTGTTCATAAAATAACTTTTTCCGTTTTTCTATAAGTTTTGAGCGTGCACCTTCTGCCACAAACATTCCGATCCCCCGCTTTTTATAAAGAATTCCGCCATCTACCAACAAGTTGACACCCTTGGCGGCAGTAGCAGGATTGATCTTGTAAAAGGCCGCGAATTGATTGGTGGACGGCACTTGTGTCTCTTCCGGCAAGCCGCCTGTAATAATGTCATCCTCAATTCTCTCGGCAATTTGGAGAAAAATAGGACGTCCATCATCCACTAAATTTTTCACTGCTTCACCACCATATTGGTTAGTTACTTATGTAATTAACCATATAACGGAAACATTTAAAAGTCAACGACATTTTTTAAAATGGGGAAGGGGAGGCAGAAGTTCGAGGAAGAGGCAAGATGAAAAGAAAGGCTATATAATATGCACTGCCGGCAAAATTGAAAAATAAAATTGTTGATGAATGAACTGTTTTTCACCCTTGAAACGGCAAATAACTGGCAGTAAGATGACCACCGCATAGTAAAGCGGAGAAGTTGTATGGGCGTCTTACTGCCAGTTGCAGTTGCAGGTTTAATGATACGCGCTTTCAGGCTGCCGGCGTGACAGAACGAAACGCTTTGATTTCAGGCGGCAAGCCGCCAGCGGCATCAGGTCAAAAGTCTGTGGGGCTCTAAGCTGCTTTGTCGCCATTTTCCTTGTGCTGGCCTATCATGCTGCGCGCCTTGCCCTACTGTGAATTAATGACTATGTGAAAAAATGCAGCACCACTATTCATTTTTCCTGTTATGCTTGACATATTCCTCGAAATACTCAAATAATTTTTGGACTGTTTGCTCATTCATTTTCCTGTGCCTTTTGACGATATCGTTATAAAAGGTTTGGTCGGGGAGATGCTTGAATAATTCTTTGTCCGGGCCTCCCTGTATATCATTCGTATTTACTTCAATGAGCCATAATCTGCCGTTGCCATCTATGCCGAAATCGATCCCGGCTTCCATGAAAATATCGTGTTCGTCCAATATGTTACAAATATGCATTGCCGATTTAACCACGTGATCTATAATCTCGGCAGCCTGATCACGACTTTTAAATAATGAAGTTAATACTTTTGCGGTAGGTTCCACCGTTCCATTGCTTTCAAAATTTGATACAATCGAATCCGGCCCTCCAACGCGGATTAAATCTCCTGCATAGATCCAACCTTTGTCAAATTCGCGCTGCAAATGAGCACGGATATCGATGGGCCGGTCTCCATACATCAACAAAGGGGCTCCTTCCTGTATAATACAAAGCCCGCCGTTATAAACTGCCGATAATTCAGCAAATAAATCTTGGGCATTCTCAAAGCTTTTGAGAGGCTGTCCCTGTAGTTTCCAAATTAACTGCTGATCTTCTTTCGTAATTTTACTAATCTTTTCGCCGCCCCAAGTGAAAACAGATTTTATAAAAATACATTCGTACATGTTTAAAAAATGATTGAAAGACTGCAGCGAAAAAACATCCGTATGAGGAATCCGCAAATACGGCAGAGGTTTTTCTTTTACAATTTTGTACATTTCCCATTTATTGAAAAATCCACGGTCCGGGTCCAACTTCGGCTTCATTTTTTTCCCACCTTTTACATTCAATATGAGGCTTTCACCCATTATAAAAATATGCGGGAAACAAAAAAGTGGTATATCATATGGAAACAGCGAGGCCTGTACAACTAAAGGTAAAAGTGATAACCGCCCAAACCAGGCATAAAATATATGTAAAACGTACATCACGGAGGATCATCATGATGGCACTGGCAGGAGAACTCAAGTGGAACATATTCCTCTTATTGACGCTTATCATTACGGCGATTGTATATGCCTTATTCATTTGCCGTCTGGAACAAGTAAAGTGGTATCACAGGCAGCCCATTCTTTTTTATACGGGCTTGGTGATCTTATTTTTGACGGCCGGAAGCCCTTTAACGCAATTAAGCCATGTTTCTTTTACTGCTCATATGGTTAATATGAGCATTCTTTACTTTTTAGTCCCGCCTTTATTGCTGCTCGGAATGCCCCGGAATTGGCTCAAACCTCATACAGGACACCTCATTTCCGTGTTTGCGCTTATTGCATTCTCCGCACTATTCCTTTTGTATCACCTGCCTTTTTTCATCAACTACCTGTTGAATCGTCCAACCATCCTTACCATAATCAAGTGCGTCCTTTTTGTATCAGCCATATGGATGTGGCGGCCGATCACTTCTTCAAAAAACAGGGAAGATACAAAAGGCTTCGCTGTATTAAGCGCCATCTTGTTAATGCCGGCCTGTTTGCTTTTTATTGTAAATGGAATGATGAACGGGGGAAGCGGCATGAGTCCGTCTTTAAAACATCTTTCCGTTCAACTATGCATCGCTCCCGAGCAAGTCCATCTTATTTTTCCTTATCAATTAAAATATGACCAGGTAATAGGCGGAATCGCCATGCTGGGCCTTCATAAATGTTCAATCGTGTTGACATGCAAGCTAAAATCCCGGGCAATGAGAGGGAATCATGTAAAAAAACCGTCACTTCCATGATGGAAAATTGACGGTTTTTCACATGTTATATTTTTTGAGGCCAAAAACTCCATTTGCGAAGGAGCACCAAGATGGCGGGAATCATGAGCGGGCGGACAATGAAGGTATCAATTAAAATCCCAATTGCCATAATAATCCCAAACAGCTTTAACTCGTAAATGGGCATCGTAGCCAGAACAAGGAATGTCGCAGCCAGAATCAGTCCGGCCGAACTGATGACACTGCCGGTTTTATCTACACCTTTTTGGATAGCATCGCCAAATGGCAAGGTTTTCAATTCCTCGCGAATCCTTGCGATCAGCATGATCGAATAATCCACGCCAAGGGCAACAAGAAATACAAAAGCATATAACGGAATCCTGTAATTAATCGCGTCAAGCCCCAGGAAAACTTGAAACAGCCATAATGAGAGCCCAAGAGTTGCCGCGTAGGATAGTAAAATCGTACCGATCATGTATAAAGGGGCAACAATGGAACGCGTTTGCCATCCGAGCATGACTGAAATCAGCACAATCATCATGATCATTACCACGGCCGTGTCCCGGCTATTGATATCCTGAAGATCCGCGTTTACAGCACTTTCACCTGCAATGTAAAGTTTTGCATCAGCTAATCCGGCATCTTTTAAAATACCCTCGCCGTTCTTCCGAATCTTTTTTACCGCATCAAATGCGTCCGTTTCATACGGATTTCCTTTTACAATAAACGAGAACTTGGCGCTTTTTCCATCTTCGGAAAGCGGATTTCCCTGCGCCGTTATTTGGTCAACACCTTTGATATGTTCAACCTCTTTCAGGGCGGATTGGAGCTTTTTGAAATCAAGCTGTTTCTCGGAAACGACCAACAGTGTTCCCGGAGCAAGGCTTCCTTCGGAAAAGTCTTTGCTTAGCTGTTCATATCCTTCGCGGGATGACAAGTCCTCAGGGAATGACGCAATCAAATCATAAGATTCTTTTATATTCGTTGTATTCCATGCAATAATGGCCATTACTGCAGTCAAAGGCAAAAGAAAGGATGCGGGACGCTTGATCACAGCATCTGCAGTTTTCCCCCAGATCGATTTCCGTTCGGTTTTCTCTTCCCTAAATATCGGGATCGACGGCCAGAACGCCTTCCTTCCAATCACGGCAAACAAGGCGGGCAACAAGGTTAGTCCGGCAATCAGCATGGCACCAGCCGCAAATGCAAAAGCGGGGGCAAAGTTTCGGTATGGTTCGTATAAGGTAAAAAATAACGTTGCCACTCCGAGTAAAATCGTGCTTCCGCTGAAAAATATCGGCTCTTTTACATGACGCATCGTTTCGCGCATCGCTTCGTCTTTTAATTCATGTTTGCGAAGCTCCTCCCGGTAGCGGGAGAAAATAAGCAATGAATAATCCGTGACGACTGCAAACAGCAAAATGGTCATGATGGATACCGCCTGGCTGTCAATGGCAAATAGTCCGGCTTTTGACGACAACCCAATTATTTTGTCCACTACTGTATACACAATGGCTGCACCGATCAGCGGAATAAAGGTAAGTAAAGGGGAGCGGTAAATCAGCAATAACAAAACGAGAATCAAGCCTACCGTTGACAATAATAACACCACATCGGCGCGGCTGAACAATTCCACCGCATCTGCAGCAATGCCGGCTGGCCCCGTCCACGATAATGTCACATTGCCCGGCACTGTGATTTGTTTTTTGATTCCCTGAACCGCGTCGTGCAGGTCGCTCCCTTCCAATTCTTCCGATAGTGTAATCGGAATGAAGAAGGTTTTGCCGTTTTCTGAAACAAATGATTTTACGACTTGCGGAGGCATTTTCGATAACGGCAGCAGCCCAACTTCCGCATATGTGTCATCCTGTCTTAATGCTTCAATTTTTTTTGAAAACCCAATTATTTCCTGATCCGAAAAACGTTCCTCCTTGGAAAAAACAGCAAAAAGCGGCATTCCCTTGTCTTGCGGAAAATACTTCTCCAACTGCCGTTCTGCAATAATCGATTGTGCATCAGACGGCAGGCCAGCGTTTTTGTTCGCCGCAACAAATTCTTTCGCTCCGGGAGCGAAGCTTGATAAAATGACTGCTGCCAAAATCCAAAGCACCAAGAAAATCCACCATGGTCGATTCCCTTTTGCCAATTTTTCATACATATTGCTTCACTTCTTTCTCAATCAAGAATTTGACGGAGATAAACGAGGAAAAGCTGACAAGCCTGATCGATCCGCCGCCGATATAAAATGCCCATGCAAACATCGATAACGAGCCTGCTAACAAAATATGTGCGTGTACAGGGCGAAATGCATGTGGTCCGGATCCGGCCATATGGGCGTCCAACAGCGTTCCCGCCAGCCCTTTACTAATTTTATAAGAAAGGCATCATGCTTGTTTCATTATAAAAGATTGGAAGTTTCAAAGCGAGCCCCGTTGTTTCAGTCGAATATCCGGGTACGATGTCAACATAAAATGTTTAAATGAAAATTTTGTAAGACTGTAGTCTTTTTGAGTTGAGACTCGTCTAATAAGAAGAAGGGAAATTTCATAAAATCCAAGAAATTTGAAACTTTTTCTGTTATAGTACGTAAAAGGATGGGCGATCTCTTTTTATTTCAGGGAAGTACATCCTAACGGAAAAAAAGATAGCATGATTAGTAAAAATCGGGGGGAATATCGTGAAGAAAAAGGTATGGATCTGGGTTTTGTCGATTGTTGTAGTCCTTGGGGTGGCCACCGCCGTTACTTTGGCCATTAAAAAGAAGACTGCAAGCGGCGGGGAAGAACTTCAAGACGAGGGAATTACGGTTCAAAAGGTTGCGGAAAGAGAGTTAACTGAAACGATCCTCGTTACGGGAAAAATTGTCCCTGAAAGTGAGCAGAAGGTTTTTTTGGAGCCGGATAAAGGGGAGGTCAAGGAATATAATGTAGAGGAGAACCAAAAAGTCAAGGCGGGAGATCCTCTATTTAAATATGATTCTTCCAAACTGCAAAGTGAGCTCAATAAAGCTGTCAGGGAAAGAGATTTGATTCAAAAGCGGGCAAAAACAGAAGAAAACCAAATAGCGGATATGAACAGACGAATTACAAAAGCAAAAGCGAATTCCAGAACTCCATCAAATGAAGGGGACGAAGAAGTTCCCCAAGAAAATGTCAATGACCTGACAAAAGAAAAAGTGGAGCTTGAAATTCAGCATGAAAGTACAAAGGCGGAAATCGCATCCACCCAAGAGCAAATTAATGACTTGGACAAGCAAATTAAAGAGATGACTGTCGTCAGTAAAATAGATGGAATGGTCGTAAAGGTAGACAAAAATGCAGTCAGTACAGAAAACGGATCGCCTGAACCAGCCATTCATGTCATCTCGAGCCAGCCGTTTAAAGTCATTGGGACGATGAGTGAATTTGATGCGGTTAAAATTAAAGAAAAGCAATCTGTCATCATCCGTCCAAAGGTTTATAAAGACAGGGAATGGAAAGGGGAAGTGGAATCTGTCTCACAATTTCCAGATAATGAAGGCGGAGGAGAAGAAGAATTCGCCGGCGGTGGAGGAGGCGGCGTTACGATGTATCCGTTCAAGGTAAAAGTAACGGACGATACATCTGAATTAAGACAGGGATTTCACGTCTCCCTGGAAATTAAAATTGACGGAAAAGGCAAATCCCTTGTTGTTCCTCATGCTGCTTTGATGGAAGAAGACGGCGTGGATGTCGTATATGTTTTAAAGGACGGCGTATTGGAGAGACGCGAAGTGCAAAAGGGCTCGATGAATGACGAATTCATAGAAATAAAAGATGGCGTCAAAAAGGATGAGCTGGTCGTCATTACGCCAAATGAAGGATTGCATGATGGAATGGAAGTGACCTCATTTGATGAAGCTGAGTAATATTACAAAAGTGTATGGAAATGGGTCTATGAAAGTTCCTGTTTTGCATGATATCAATTTATCGATTGAAGATGGAGAGTTTATATCGATCATGGGTCCTTCGGGTTCAGGAAAATCCACTTTAATGAACATTATTGGTTTTTTGGATTATCCGACGACAGGCACGTTTGAACTCAATGGTGAGAAAATCAGTTCCGCCAGTGAAAAAAAGCTGGCAAGACTCAGAAACGAACATATCGGCTTCGTGTTTCAGCAGTTTTTTTTGTTGCCCAGGTCAAATGCTTTGAAAAATGTCGAAACACCCCTGATCTATGCAGGTGTATCAAAAAAAGAAAGATCGGACAGGGCAATGAAAATGCTGGCGAAAGTGGGGCTGGAAGACCGAATAAAGCATTTGCCGAGTGAACTTTCGGGAGGCCAAAAGCAGCGCGTCGCGATTGCGCGCGCTTTGGTCAATAATCCTTCGATCATATTGGCGGACGAACCAACGGGAGCGCTTGATTCCAAAACGAGCGGGCAAATTATGGAACTGCTCGTCCAGCTGAATCAGGAAGGAAAGACAGTCATTATTGTCACCCACGAAGAGGAGATTGCGGACTATACAAACAGAAGGATTACGTTAAAGGATGGAAGGATTACGGACGACCGGAGGAGAACGCCATGAGTATGTGGGAAAGCTTTAAAATTGCGTTATCCTCGATTTGGAATCATAAGATTCGCTCCCTGTTAACGATGCTCGGTATAATTATCGGGGTGGCGGCTGTAATTGTCATCGTGGCCATCGGACAAGGTGCCAAGAAGCAAATGACAGACGAGTTATTCAGCATGGAAAAAAATGTCGTTGAGATATACTTTGAGTATCCGGAAACGGAAGAGGAAACAGAAGTGTTTTTTGAAGAGCCGGCATTATCTTCTTCCGATGTAGAGACCCTTGCCAACGTTCCGGGGGTAAAAGCGGTGCTGGCAACGAACATGAACGGTGGCACCATGATGGCGAACGATAAACAAGGAGAAGTGGAAATTACGGGTGTTGGCGGCGAATTTTTTACTGCCCGAAATATTCAAGTTGTGGAAGGGCGGCCGCTGAATCAGCTTGACAACGACGGGATGAATCGGGTCGTCATGATTGATACGGTTGCCAGGGAGAAATTTTTTAAAAGTAACGATGAAGTGATTGGGGAAGTCATTGATCTAAACGATAATCCATACAAAATCGTAGGCGTCTATGAATCTCCCATCCCGGAGCAATATCGCTTTTCGGAAAACGGGGAAATGTTAATGCCGCGGGCGGTTGTTGCGATGATGTTTGGAAACAGGGAAATAGAAAATCTCGCGATAATCGCCGATGATCCCGAGAGAATATCGGAAATAGGACAATTAGCGGCAGACACACTTACCGAGGAAAAACAACTGGAAGACGGCCAGTACGCTATTCAGGATTTCTCCGAATTTGAAGAAGAATTTAACACGTACATTACGTTGATGACCCTTTTTATTGGCAGTATCGCGGCCATATCCCTGCTTGTCGGGGGAATTGGCGTCATGAATATCATGCTCGTATCCGTTACCGAAAGAACGAGGGAAATTGGCTTGAGAAAGGCCCTTGGAGCCACACGCGGAAAAATATTACTGCAGTTTTTAATTGAGTCGATTACCATCACCTCCTTGGGAGGCTTGTTAGGAATCGGTTTGGCTTCCCTCGCTTCATTGTTAGTTTCGGTCTTTTCACCGATAGAAGCCATTGTGAGCCCGGTCGTCGTTCTGATCGGAGTTGGATTTTCCGCTTTCATCGGGATTATTTTTGGCATTCTTCCGGCCAATAAGGCTTCCAAATTGAGTCCGATTGATGCATTGCGATACGAATAATCAACGCAAAACAATAAGGGGCTGTTGCAGAAAGTTAGTGAAAACGGACTTGGCGGCAGCTCCTTTTTTTTGTACTGCTTCTTTTTGGGAGAGGAATTTTTGGCAAGACTATGATAGTCTTAAAAAAGAACCCGCGTAATACGAACCGAACCCCGCAGAATACGATCCGATTGGTTAGAACGTTTCACTTTATCGTTGACATCACTGCTTCTTCGATTTCCTGGTAACTTGTACACCGGCATATGTTTGATGACAGCCAGCTTTTAATCGTATCCTTGGATGGATGTGCATGATTTTGAACAAGTGAGTGGCAATTAAGGATGAAACCTGGTGTACAGTAGCCGCATTGGAAAGCGAAATGTTCGATAAAGGCCCGTTGTATGGGCGTATCCCGCAACCCTTCGATCGTTGTAATTTTGTGGCCGGAAGCCTCGATCCCCAGCATAATGCACGATTTAAAAGGGAGGTTATCCACCATGACTGTGCAGGCTCCGCAGTCCCCGTTTAAACACCCCGGTTTTGCCCCTGTCAAGCCTAGCTTATTGCGAAGAACGTATAAAAGCGTTTCGCCGGCCAGTATGTCAACTTCAAACATTTCATCGTTTATTTCCATTTCAATCGTAAATTTCCGATTGTCCATTATCTTCCCTCCATTTCCATCAAAAAGTCCATCAACAGGTTTTGTAAAACAAACAGCCGATACGCGCTTGATCCCTCAATATCATCAAGGATAGGTTCCGGTACATGTTCGAGGGTGCGTTCAACTCTGTCCTCAAAAGATAAATCTGTTCTGTTTATTTCTCTTTCCATTTCCATTGAGCGAAAAGGGAATGGGCAAAGGCCGCTAAAGGCCAGTCTGATTTGGCCGTGCGCTTTGATCGCCGCCCCGGTAATAAGAGGATAGCCGGTTTCCCATTGCTTTCGTATTTTGCGCGCCAAAAAGGGGAGTTGCAGAATGTTTGTATCTGTTTGAATATGGACGAGCAGCTCCCCATTTTTCAGCTTTAGCTCTTTATTAAAAACATCGTGGATCGGCAGTTCCTTTTCCCCTTGCGCATCTGCGACAAGGATATGGCTGTCTGCCAACAGAAAAGGCAAAACCGCTTCCCTGTAAAAAATTTTCCCGCAAATATTTCCTCCGATTGTGATCTTGTTTCGGGCGGTCCGGTCGGCAATTTCAGCGGATACATCTGTTAACAACGGAAAAGAATCGACTTCTTCGATCTTTGTCAATGGGACACAGGAGCCAATCGTTAAATATTGTGCTGTTTTTTTGAAAATGGCGCATTCCGGGATGTCTTTAATATCTATTATGGAACGTGGTGTATCGATATTTAATCTTCCAAGCGTCAATATTTCAGTTCCGCCGGAATAATACATCGGTTGTTTGCCGGCTTGCTCTAACTCTTGAAACAATTCAACAGCCTCAAGGATTTTTGTTGGGCGATAATATTCCACATATGGAGGCAGCAACTTTTATTTCCTCCTTTCTTTTGTTCTCCACAACAACTCGGGGATAAGAGGCAAATGATTCAGATCTGCCCGCAGGGCTGTTGATAAACTGTTTGCCAGTGCCGCCGGCATGCCGATCAGTCCATGCTCGCCAGCTCCCCTTGCTCCGTACGGTGCATCTATTTGAGGAGTTTGGACAAAGTCGACGACGTATTCAGGCTGCTCCCCGTAGCGCATCGGGCGGTACGTCCTTAGCTGCGGGTTCAGGACTCTCGCAAACTCGTCAAAAATAAATGTTTCCCGTCCGGCAAACGACAAGCCCATATTCATCGCCCCCATCACCTGGCCTTCCGCCGTCTTTTGATTTAAAACCCGTCCGATATCAATGACAGATACGGCTTTTAGCAAGCGATACCGGTACGTTCTTGTATCGATCTCAATTTCCACACCCTGAGCACCAACCGTCCATTCGGGCCCGGGTTTTCCCGCACCCGTTTCTCTATCCAATCCCGTCAGATGCCGGAGAATATAGGTGCCGCTTCCAATCATTTGACCCCCAATTGCATTGCCGTTTGGGAAGGTATAGCCATAGGCAATCTCTTTAACTGCAATATTGATCGTGGGGTCATCTCTTAAAAACACTTTTTCATAGCCGACTTCCAAATCTTCCATCGGTGCACGTAAAATACAAGCGGCAATTTCCTTTAATTGGAGGATGATATCGTCTGCCGCCTTCAAAACTGCCCTGCCTGCCATAAAGGTTCCCCTGCTTGCAACAGTTTTCCAATGTTCTGGTGTATTTCGGGTATCGACCAGCATTTGAACATGAATTTTTTCAATCGGCATTCTCAATCTTTCCGCCAAAATTTGCGCCAAAATTGTTTTCGTTCCCGTCCCGATTTCCACGACGCCGGACATTAAGTTGATGCTTCCGTCGGGGTTGAAAGTTAAGATGACTCCTGAACTTGCGTTGGTATCGATGGTGGAGGTTTTCCATATACAGCTGATTCCCTTGGCTCTGATCGTGTTTTCGTCAACTTCGATTCTTTGACCATCTTCCCAATGGAATAATTCTTTCAATCTGGTAATGCACTTTTGTACGTTGCCCACGTTGCTTCTATTCAATTTTACCCGGGTAGGTGTCGTATCCCCCGGTTTGATTGCATTTTTATATCTGAACTCCAGCGGATCCATATCCAACTTACAGGCAAGCATATCCATGGTCCGTTCAAATGCAAAATGAACTTCCGAATGGCTGAAACCCCTGAATGGGGCTGGATAGGGATGGTTCGTATAAACGGCAAGGGAATCGCCATAAACATTTTCAATGTGATAGGGTCCTGTGCAATCAACAGCACCCGCCCTGGCCAGATCGATTGATTTATCTGAATAGGCGCCGCCGTCCCATAAGTAAAGCAGCTCCGCAGCTTTCAAAAATCCATCTTTTGTACAGCCAAGTTTTACAGTTGCTTCCAGCCCGATATGCCCCGGGGAGGTAATCATATCTTCCTCCCTGTCGTTGCCGATTTTCACCAGTCTGCCGTTGACTGCTTTTGAAGCGATATATGCCAGGATTTCCAGCTGTATGGACGCTTTACCGCCATAGGCTCCCCCCACCAACGGAGTTTTTACAAGGATGTTCCCTGCCGGAATTCCGAAATATAGGGCAATCAGCTTTTTGATCATAAAAGGGGCCTGCGATGATGATGTTATTTCGACCATCCCGTTTCCATGTATTTGCCCGAAGGAGCAGCGGGTTTCCATTGCTGCATGGTCTGATGGGTTAAATGAATAGGAAGCCCGTATAGTGACATCACTCTCATCCCATCCTTTTTCAATGTCCCCTTTACGTATTTTGATTTTTGATGCGATATTTGTTCCAGGAATGGGATATACACCGGCGATTTTTTCATAGTCTTCGAGATTTTCATGGATTAGCGGAGCGCCGGCTCGAAGTGCCTCACCGGGAGAATTTACGACGGGGAGGGGTTCATATGTAATGTGGAGTTTATTAGCTCCCAGCTCTGCCAATTGAGCCGTATCAGCTACAACAATGGCGACAACTTCGCCATAATACCGCACCCGGTCAAAAGCAATCGGAGGGCGGTCGCGAAGTTCCTCTCCAGTGAGGGGTAAATTTCCGCCCGTTATAATAGCACGGATTCCTTTCATGCGGAGCACATCGGTTTTATCGATGCTTTTGATTTTGGCATGGCCAAAAGGGCTTGTCACGAGCTTTCCGTATAACATGTCCCTTGTTTCATAATCGTTCGTATATTTCGCTTTTCCGGTTACTTTTTCCCAGGATTCCTTTCGATACACGCTTTTCCCGACGACATGCATGCTTCCTGTCACCCCGTCCGTCTTAAGTTATATTCTTATCATATGATGGTGGTGCAGGATAACATTCATAAAGTTATGGGAATCGGATTCTTTTGGATGCTGTGGAAGAATCAATTTTAGTCCGCCAATACAACAGAATGGATTTTAAGTGGCTTAGTTATTAACAATTAGTGAAAGTTCCCCGAGATTTAGGATTTGGGAGAAATTCATATTATAATGGAGGGAGACAGTCATGATCTAATCTTTAAGGGGACGATAAGATATGAGTCAACAGAAGACAGGTGCAGAGCATGTACCTTTTGGAAATCAGCTTCAAATCACCTCTTTTTTGGCTGATACAATGGCTCTTTTTAAAGGGGTGGTGTTAATAGCTAACGTACTGCCCGTCTTTACGGGATTTTGGCTAGCGGCTTACTTTACCAATTCAGCGATGAACCCCAATCTCTTTTTCCTGACGATCATCGGGAGTACGCTTGTCATGGCCGGGGCGCTTGTCCTGAATAACTGGTATGAGGTCGATATTGACACAATCATGGCAAGAACGCAGGTGCGGCCGACGGTAACAGGCAATATTTCATTAAAAATGACGTTGGCCCTGGGAATCGCTTTAAGTGTTCTTGGATTTATACTTTTGCTATTTACCACGATGGAAGCTGTCATTTACGCTTTTATCGGGTGGTTTACGTATGTCGTCATGTATACGATGTGGACGAAGCGCAAATACACATTCAATACGGTTGTCGGCAGTATTTCCGGAGCGGTCACGCCAATGATTGGATGGGCAGCTATCGATTCAACGATGCATATCGTTCCGATCGTTTTATTTCTGATCCTGTTTATTTGGCAAATGCCCCATACTTTTGCCATCGCAATGAAAAGGTATGATGAATATAAGGCTGCAGGCGTAGCGATGCTGCCTGTGATCCGCGGCTTTGAAATGACGAAGCGGCAAATTTTTGTATATGTGGCCTGCCTGCTTCCGCTGCCGTTTTTCTTGGCCTCTCTTGGGACAACCTTTATTGTCATTTCGACATTGCTGAACCTCGCATGGCTTGCACTTGCGATCAAAGGCTTTTTTGTAAAAGATGATCTTAAGTGGGCCCGCGCCAATTTCGTCGTTTCAGTTAATTATATAGCGATTTTGTTTATTGCGATGGTGATTGTAACGATATAAATTTGAATACAGCGAAACAAGCGGCCGGAAAGGCCGCTTGTTTCGTTAACCAAAAGGGAAACCCATCATTTGGGTCACGCGTAAAGAGGGAAAACCCGTCGCTTTGGCATGCAGAGTGAATTTTAGGAGTCCGAAATTCTGGTGATATTGCAAAATGGGCCGTTTAGTTGGTGATCCTCTCCCTCCGAATAGAGAGGTAGGGCGTGTTTTTCCATCCTGGGAGTTTATTGCAACGGGAAGACAGTGTCAAAGATTTTTTGCAAGTGGCTGAATGGAACATTGCCAAAAGGCAGTGTTATAATGGACACATCAAAATGTCGGGAGAGAATTGCATGAAAGAATACATCGAAGAACTAAAACCAACGGTTTATTCGTTGTTTGACCATTTTCACGAACATCCGGAAATAAGCTGGAAAGAATATAAAACGACCGAATATATTCGGGATTTTTTACAAAAAGAAGGATTTGCCGTTCAAACATTTGATGATTGTACCGGCCTCGTTGCAGAAATGGGAACAGGGGGCCGGTGCGTTGCTTTGCGCACGGATATGGATGCTTTGTGGCAGGAAGTGAACGGGAAATTTCAAGCGAACCATTCATGTGGACACGATGCCCATATGACGATGGCAATTGGAACAATGCTGCTGCTTAAAAAGGCCGGTTTTCCTGAAAATGCCAGGCTGAAATTTATTTTTCAACCCGCGGAGGAAAAAGGAACGGGCGCTTTGAAAATGTTGGAGAAAAAAGTGCTCGATGACGTCGATTATTTATACGGGGTTCATCTGCGGCCCATCCAGGAATTGGAGGACGGGTATGCTGCCCCCGCGATTCTTCATGGCGCCGGGATGTTTTTATCCGGTGAGATCAAAGGGGACGACGTGCATGCTGCAAGGCCCCATCTCGGACCGAACTCGATTGAAATCGGTGCATCCATCGTTCAGCAAATTCAAGGAATCCATCTTGATCCGATGGTCCCTTATTCGGCCAAAATGACGAAATTCCAGGCGGGCGGTGCAGCAAGCAATATTATCCCGGGCAACGCATCCTTCAGTTTGGATTTGAGGGCGCAGACGAATGAAGTGCTCGAACAATTGGCCACAAAAATCGAAAAAATTGTAGCATCCCTTGCAAGGCTTCATCATGTTGAAATCGGGCTGGAAACGAAAGCGCATATTGCGGCTGCCAAGGCGGACCAGGAAGCTATTCGCATGCTAAGAAAGGCTATTGTCGAAACGCTTGGAGAAGACCGGTTGGAAGATCCGATCGTTACGTCCGGCGGGGAAGACTTTCATTTTTATACATTAAAAAAACCGAACATTAAAGGTACGATGCTTGGGCTTGGATGCGGCCTTGAACCGGGCCTCCACCATCCGGAAATGACTTTTAACCGAGCGGCAATGCTCTCGGGGATCGAAATTTTGACTCGCGCCATATTAAAGACATTGGAGGGATGATTCAAACGATGAGTCCGGAACTGCAATTAAGAACACTGCATAGTGTAGAGGAAATGGGTCTTGTCAAAGAACTTGAAGAAATTATATGGAAATGGGATGCCGTTCCCGTACACCAAACGCTGACCGCTATCAGAAACGGCGGACTGATGCTTGGCGCGTTTCTCGACGGAAAATTGGTGGGATTCAGCTACAGTTTTCCGGGATTTTTAAACGGAAAAGTATATTTATGTTCCCATACGCTAGGGATCCATCCGGATCATCGGGAAAAAGGAATTGGCTACAAGCTGAAAGAACGGCAAAAAACCGAAGCGGAAAAAATGGGCTATGACATGCTCACATGGACTTATGATCCGCTTGAATCCCGAAATGCCTATCTTAATTTGTCCAAGCTGCGGTCGATCTGCAATACTTACATCGTTAACTCCTATGGCAACGGTGAAGATGAGCTGAACAAAGGCTTGCCGACAGACCGGTTCAAAGTGGAATGGTGGATCAACAGCGGGCACGTAGAAAACCCGTCTCCGATCAAGATTGATGAGAGTAGCGCTTTTCGTGTTCCGCATGAGAAAGGAGAAGGAGGCCTGCCGAGATTGGGGGATGTCGACCTTTCTTTTTCAGCAAAGCAAATATTGGCTCCGGTCCCCGCCTTTTTCCAGCAAATGAAAAAAGAAGACTTGGGCCTGGCCGCCGATTGGAGAATGAAGACCAGAACCATTTTCCAGCGTCTTTTCGATGCCGGATATACGGCCGTGTCACTCATCCGAAATGAAGATGCGCCTGTTCATCATTACTTGCTTGTCAAAAGATCTGAACTGCAATTGGATGAAGCAACAAAAAGGTGAACTGTTGGGGGTTCACCTTTTTGTTGCCCGTTAGGTTACAGAAGTTTATTCGACGTATTGAAAATGTTAATGTCCCAGTAAAGTGTAACTGGCTTGGCGCTGCTTATGGAAGCGGATGGACGGTATCGGCCGTCGTAATCCGTTCTTTATGAAGCGTAAGCTGATCCAGTTTTTCACGGTCTACAGCAAAGCCGATTCCAGGGCCGGTTTGCACTTGAATGATTCCGTGGTCCATTGTTACTTCAGGTTCAATGATGTCCTCGTCCCAGTAGTGGGAAGAAGGAGCGGTGTCTCCAGGTATTGTAAAATTGGCGAGGGACGTCAAGGCAATATTGTGTGCCCTTCCAATCCCGGTCTCAAGCATGCCGCCGCACCAAACGGGAACTCCGTTGTCTTTGCAAAGGTCGTGGATCCGCACTGATTCACCGAGCCCGCCGACACGGCCGATTTTAATATTGATAATCCGGCAGCTCCCAAGCTGCAGTGCTTTCCTGGCATCCTCCAGGCTGTGGATGCTTTCATCGAGACAGACAGAGGTTTGCAATTGCTCCTGCAGGGTGGCATGGTCGATGATGTCATCATGGGCAAGCGGCTGCTCGATCATCATGAGGTTGTATTGGTCCAGTTTCTTCAAATGTTCCATATCATTCAGCGTATAAGCAGAGTTGGCATCCGCCATTAACGGAATATCCGGAAACTCCTTGCGGACAGCATCCATATAATCAAGGTCTGCGCCTGGTGCGATCTTTACTTTGATTTTTCTAAATCCTTCCTCTACATATTGGGCGACTTTTTCAACAAGCTTTGCAGGCGAGTTTTGAATGCCGATGCTTTTTCCCACTTCAATTTCCGTTTTCGTACCGCCAAGCAATTCCGACAAAGCGATGTTGTTTTTCTTGGCAAACGCATCCCAAATGGCCGTCTCGATCGCTGATTTGGCAATTTGATTTCTTCTTACGAAGGTGAGCATATCATGCACTTCAAGCGGATTTTGAATCATTTTGTGAATCACTCTTGGAATCAGAAATTCTTTTAACATATATGTCGCCGTATACGTTGTTTCCTCATTGTAATAGGGCTCGTCACTTGTAACCGTCTCTCCCCAGCCGGATATCCCCGATTCGTCGATCACCTCCACAAGGCAAACATGCTTATCCTGCATTGTGCCAAAGCTTGTTGTAAAAGGTGCTATCAACTTCATTTTAATGGTATGAAGTACAACTTCCTTAATCTTGATGGATTTCATATAGTCCGTTCCTCCCCCTTGGATTAATTGTATAAAAAGCATACTCCACTATCCTATCAAATTCAATCACGGCCAGTGTATCGTTATCTTGTAAACCAATCGGCTTGCTCATCCATATGGACAAACGGGATGTCTGTCTGCACTTCTCCGGTTATTCGTTCCAAGGGGATATCTTGGCCAGCGAGCCAGGCCCCAAAATCAAAGACTGCAGGGTTTTGATCTCCGCCAAGGGCAAACCATGCTTTCAATTCATTTGGAAAATAAGCAGCCGTATGAATCGTACCCGCCCAGCTAGCGTAAAGGTCCGAAAAAACGCCTTTATCCGTATCATTGAGGAGACGAAAAGCTTCCTGTGCACCATTCAAATCGTCCTGTCGTTCTTCCAGGACAGCAAGTCTTCTCTCCGAATCAGTCAGGTGCCCCCGGTTTTCGTGCTTTAATACTTCAAAATGATTTGTACATGCATGCGATTCCCGAACTTTCACTTCCCGTGGCGTCGCTTCCACGACGAACGTTTTACCGCTGCGATCATGCACAACGTAGCTGAATGACCCCCTATGCGGCATTTCTTTTAAAAGTGCCATGGCTTCCTCTACATTCGCACACGTTTCCAACACAATCCTGCCGATCATCCCGCAAATGAATCCGTCACCGGGTTTTTTTCGATTCATAAAATTATACCCCATGACCAATCCTTTTTCGTTTATCCCGTCAGAACGTCCCGTTATTCTTTGGCTCGGACCTGCCGTCGCATACCCATGATCCGAAGGGTGGAAAAAGACATAACGCCCTTCATATGTTTTCGGGTGATAATCATAGTTGCGGATAAAATAATGATCTCCCGTTAAAATCGAGCACCCCGAGCGGGGAATTTCCAGGCGGTAACCACCAAACTCCGTCAATACTTTTTCAAGCGGCCATTGAAGGGCTTCCTGAAAACCGAGGAGTTCTTCCCAGATCCCGGGAGCAAACGAAGTAATCCCCCGTTTTGCTTCCTCTGCATTGATCTGGAATCGCGGCCTGCGGACCTTCCATTGGTTTTCCCGGTTTTTGATTGTAAGTGAGTCTTTTAAAAGCTGGCCTTGCATATGGCCAAAATCATAGTGAGTTCCGCGAAATTGAATAATGTCGCTGTAAATGGTTTTCAAGCTGGCCGACCTTCCTTTCCGTCCTCTATGGAACATTTTAGGGAAAAGGGGAGAGGAAGACAAATGGAAGTTTCAATGAATAAAAATAATACCATTTATGTTAGGCTGAAAACAAAAGGATGAATTCATAAAACAAATCGGACATGAGATCGCCGCCTGCTTGAAACACATTAGACGATTTATCCGAAAGACAATCCCTATACAGCCTCAGGAAACCTTGAAAAGTATGATTGGGTTTGTACAAATACATTCACATGATATGTGTCTGGCTAAAGTGAAAATCATTGTAGTATACTTTTGTAAGAATGAATTATATATACTCTCGGTATTCCAAACGAGTAAATTCCTGAATTCCCAAAAATTTACTGGAAATGGAGTGTAATCTGA
>NZ_JBFEGN010000032.1:0-39371 GCF_047228825.1 Siminovitchia jepli | reverse complement strand
TACCCTTGCATATAACTTCGACAAAAAAGGTAAAAAACCTTGTTAAAACAACATTTTTTTGTTATTCAGTAGACCCTTATTAGCAACTTCTCCTTCATAAAAAATGAGTCCTCGTTTAAAAGGACTCATACTAAAAAACTATACGATATTTTTAAAACATAGGAGTTCATATCTAGCGGGAGTAAATAATATTAGCTTTTAGTACTACTTGACTTTTACCGTTTTTTTAGGCATATTGTGCATTCCTCGAGCCGTAACATGGACCTGCACAATATATTCTCCTTCTTTGTCAATTACTGTTTCCGCATCATAGGTCCCATCTTTATTATTATTTGCCTCCACCATAATACTTTCATCTTTTTTTCCATTTTCCCATATTTCATATTTCACTTCGTCTGCGTCGGCAACGGAATCGTCGCCTTGTGTAACAGTTGCTGACATTTTCAAAGTTTCCTTTGCTTTAATACCCTCAGGAACCTCCAGCTGAACTTCGAGTATTTCCGGTACCTCATTTTCCTCAGCATCTTTTTTATTTTGATTTTCACTGCTACACGCAGAAAGTAGTATGAGTAACGTTAGGCCAGTTATCCATAATATTTTTCGCATAAACTTAAGCCTCCCCATATTTCTCCAAATGGTTTTCAATGATATTCGCTTATTTTTGCTTCAATGCATCTTTGATATCCTTCAACATTTGGTCTAACGGTACATCAGAATTACCTGGATAGTCTTTAATTACCTCTCCTCTTTTATTAACAAGATAAAAGTCAACCCCATGAATAACTTGATCATCGTCCCGTGGTTTTTTTACATGTGTTTTAAAGTTTTCCAGAGCAAACTCCTCAATTTCTTGCTGAGAATAACCAGTTAAGGAGTGCCAGGTAGAAAAATCAACATTAAATCCTTCACCGTAAAACTTCTTTAATACATCTGGCGTATCAAATTTCGGATCTACACTAAAAGAAACAAAATGAACGTCTTTTAATCCCTCATCTTTCACCATTTGCTGAAGTTGACTTTTGTTCGATGACATTGGGGGACAAACCGTTGTACAGTTTGTAAAAACAAAGTCAGCTACCCAAACTTTTCCTATTAGATCCTCAAGCCCAAATTTTTCGCCGTCCTGATTAGTAAATGTAAAGTCCTTTATAGGGTGACCTTCTTTTGGGATGGAAGAACAAGCGCTGAGCAATATAAGAAATACCGATATAAAAATTAATGGTAAAAATCTCTTCATCATTCAAACTCCTTTGATAACATAAAATTGGTTTCATGCAAGCCTTTTTTCTTTATATAGATTTATGTTTTCCTTTTTTGTGGTGTAGCGTGAAAATGAAAACCAAATTTCAGCACATACCAATTGGATTGTAAATATTGAAATGGCTAGCCATGTACTAGTCGCCATTGATACCTGACCATATAAACCTAGACCGTAGCTATAAAAGATTAAAGTTCCAATAACCGATTGAGATAAGTAAATAATAATGGGCATCCTTCCAACAGACGCAAACGGTTTAAGCAGTTTCTCCATTGATTTATTTGTCATAATCAGTACGATAGCAGCTACATATGCAATCCCTAAAAAAGGACCACCGATGGCATCTTGTATATATTGAAAGTTCATGGTTAATTGGGTGAAGAACGGAAAAAGTTTGCCTCCCACCCCAAGAGGCAGAGCAACTAGTAAAATAATCAGCCATTTTTTCTTTTGTTTATGTGCTGTTTGGAGCCAATATAATTTTGCAGCCCCGGCTCCAATCATCATCATAGGGAAGGTCACCAAAAGATTAAGTAATAAACCTTCTGAACTATTATGGGTAACCCAATCTAAAAACCGTTGCCCCGTAATATTAAAAAATGTTCCATTTGCATAAATTTCAGCTGATTGTTGTAAGCCTACAAGATTTGTGAAATCACTCAAGGAAACCGTATTAAAAAGGGTCATTAACAAAATGAAGCTGCAAATGATTAATTGAGGCAAAAGATATAGTCCGACCCCGATGCCCATAAGCATTCGACCAGGCAGCCTTAAAAAGAACAGCAGTAAAAAACCCAATAAAGCATAGATAATCAGAATATCTCCATACCATATTAGAAAGGCATGAATACTTCCGATGATAAAGAGTACTGTGAGTTTTTTTATACTAATCTTATAAAACGGAAGTCCCTCAGTTGTCGTCTGCTCCATCAGCACTACCAGACTGTATCCAAAAATCATCGCAATGATAGGATAAAAGCTGCCTTGAACTAACACATCTAGCCAAGCATAAATGCTTAAGTCACCATATTGCCACCACTCATATGGATTATAATAACTAGATGGTGAATGGAAGCTGATCAAGTTTACAAGTAGAATCCCTAATAATGAAAATCCCATTAGTACATGCAGAGATTGTAACCGATCGTTTAGGGTCAATTCTGTCAGTTGTTTCATATTTTTCCTCCTGTATTTACTAGGGAAATTACTTTTATGGTGTGCCAGTATACGATCAAATTACTTTTATGTTCCAATTACTAATCGAATTTCACGAAGATAACAGATAGTAATTTTATCCAGTAATCAGTAACGTTTATCTATGTTAAGGCAACAAAGATAATGTGCCAAAATTTTAGAATTCCATAGCTGATCATTTCCGAGATTGACTTAATGTCAATTAGTGCAACTCAAGTTACCAATTTCGCCATTTGTATTCTAAAATTCCTACCTCTTTAAGTATGCTTGTAATAAGTCGATCCTTTTCAGCTTTTAAAGCATTCTCTGTACATGAGGAATGAGGTTTATAGTTTAATTCTTTTGCTTTTTCCAACGTAGCTTCCTCAATCCAATTTGTAGCATTTGATTGTTGAAAACATATGGGAGCAATATAAGTTTTATAAGTATTCTCAAGAATAACTCTTGTACTAGGTGACGGTTTTGTTTCTTTAGGAATGAAAAAGCTGCTAATAAAGATAATACCTATGAATATAATAAGTACACTGTAAGCCCCCAATCAAACAACGCATATTATGACGGAGCATCTCCTAGTATGATCAATGTATCAACCAAAGGAGGTGCTTTCTTAATGCCGAAAAAACCATTAACCATCGTCCCCGTAACATTGCATCCCATACAAAACACGAGCCTGCCAAACGATTCTTCAAATTCCAGCGGACTTTGTACCATCAAACTGGCAAATGCCGAAATCACCTTCCAGAACGGCGTAGAGGAGCGCATCATCCAAACGATCATGAGGGAGTTGATCCAGCAATGAGACAGGATTATACCTCTGTCCAAAACATCTATATCATTTGCGGGAAAACCGATATGCGAAAAGGAATTGACGGTCTGGCTACGCTGATCCAGGACTCTTTTGAACTTGATCCGTACAGCGATTCCATCTTTCTGTTTGCCGGCTGGAAAAAAGACCGGTATAAATGTTTGTATTTTGACGGAGATGGCTTTGCCATGTTGTATAAACGCCTTGACAGTGGAAAGCTACAATGGCCAAGAAACGAGCAGGAAGTAAAGAACTTAACTCAGCAGGAGCTTCGCTGGTTGCTCGAAGGACTATCCATTCAACAGCCGAGAGCGATTCAACCTTCGCCACAAGGCGCATTTTAAAATTAATCTTTCACCTGGTCTTCGAACCCTTTATAATGGAAGGAACGAAACTGAACGGAAAGTGGTGAATGATGTGGCAAGCGATCAGCAATCCGAAAAAATCATCCGATTACTAGAAGAACAATTAGCTATTGCAAATCAACAAAATCAAGAACTTACCAAGCAAATCGAATCGCTCACCCATCAAATTCAGCACTTAACCAAGCTTCTTTATGGATCGAAAACGGAAAGATCTAGATACAATGCGCCCGATGGGCAAGGATCCCTGTTTGATGAGGATGATTCCCCTTTTCCCGATTCTGAGCACACAGAAGAACAAAGCCAACAGACTGTATCGTACACTGTTGTCCGAAAAGCATCCAATAAGAAGCGAAACGATTCCCTGCGTGATCATGTGGAGGTGGAATGCGTCCATCACCACCCGGATAACACAACCTGTGAGTGTTGCCAGCACGCCATGACGGAAATCGGCAGCACCATTGTCCGTGAGGAGGCAAAGTTTATCCCGGCCAAAATGGTGAAGGTGCAGCACATCGAACATGCCTATGAATGCAAGGCGTGTAAACAGGATGTCTCTTTGCCCTCGCAAGTAAAACGGGGGCGTGCCCCTCAGCCCGCTATTCAGCGCAGTCTCGCCAGTGCCAGTGTTCTGGCGAAAGTATTGCATGACAAATTCGTTCAGTACGTGCCTCTTTACCGGCAGGTAAACGAGTGGATCCGTTATGGGCTGGAAACCAATGATAAAAACCTGTCCAACTGGGTGATCCGGGCGGCCCATGATTGGCTGTTGCCGGTGTATGACCGGATGAAAGCACTTATGTTGAACAAATCCGTCTTGCATGTGGATGAAACCTATGCGAAAGTGATTTACCGATCGGACGGAAAGTCCGGCCAGACGAATGCCTACAATTGGGTCTACCGCACCGTGCCAAGCCAGGGCCCTGTCATGATCCTTTTTCAAAGCGCTCTTTCGCGCAGCAGGTCTGTCCTTGAAAGCTTTACGGATGGATATAAAGGGACCATTGTGTGTGATGGGTATTCTGCTTACGGCAATCTGCCCGATGTGACATTCGCAAACTGTTGGGCGCATGTGCGCCGGTATTGGCTAAAAGCCAACAGTCAAAACGGCCGGATTGGCGTAGAATATTGCGATCAATTGTACCGGCTGGAGCGAAAGTTCAAGCACCTTTCTCCAGGAAAACGGCGTAAAAAACGTTTGAAATATTCAAAGCCCATTGTGGAAGCATTCTTCCAATGGATTGACACGTCTCCGTTCTTTGGGAAAAGCGCCTTGGCGAAAGCAGCGGACTACACACTTAGCAGAACCGAAGGTCTCCGCGCCTTTTTATATGATGGCCGCATAGAAATCGATAATAATCCGGCTGAAAATGCGATTCGTCCCAATGTGATTGGGCGAAAAAATTGGATGTTTTCCGTCAGTGAAGCCGGTGCACAAGCGAATGCAATTTGCCTGAGCCTCGCTGAAACGGCCAAGTCCAACGGCATCGATTTCTATGAGTATGTCAAGAAACTATTGACGGACTTACCTATGTTGGGCATTCACCAGAATTCTGAGATTCTCGATCAATACTTGCCCTGGTCAAAAAATATTCAGGCCACTTGTGCCAAACTATAGTAATAGCCGTCTATTTTGAAAAAATACAAGAATAGGCGGCTGTTTGACATGCGTACCGAAAAGGTGCGCTTATTTTATTTATAATTCGGGCTTACAGTACACTTAATAACCTGTTTTTCGTTTTATACATAAGCTTCCCCTTTAAGTTTATAGTTGTGGCCTCTCTCAAAATGTACGAGAGAGAGGCCTCAAAGCATAATCCCAACTCAGGAAAGTGGTTAAGACCTCCATGGTAAACGCTTGTCTTCCATAAAGAAAATGGTTATATCTAATTAACGGTTGTAACAATCATTCTTATCATGCAGCTTCTTTGTCAACTAATAATTATTTAAGCGAACATCTTCAAACTACTTATTGAGGTTTAATACTCTCCATCATTCCTTTTATTTTTGCTTCGGTTAGTTCACCTTCTTCGTACGCAGTAATAACCCCATCGGGATTAATCAGATATGTCGCCGGCAATTTATTAATTTGATACATATTCATTACATCTTTGTTTGTGTCTTTAGGAATAGGGAAAACCAAATCATGTTTGTCAACAAACTTTTTAATAAGAAATTCAGGTTCCCCAACATTAACAGCTAATATCTCAACACCTTGGTCTTTAAATACTTTATACTGTCTATTCATGGCTGGCATTTCTTTTTCACACGGTTTGCACCAAGTTCCCCAGAAGTTTAAAAACACACCTTTTCCTTTGTAGTCTGATAGTTTACGTTGATTTCCCTCCAAATCAGTTAGAACAAAATCAGGGGCTTTATCGCCAATCGCCAGCTTCTCCCATTTATCCTTTGTGAAATTTGCATAAAGCGTGTAAGCTACAGCAGCCACCAATATTCCTAAAATAATGGAACGCATGATAAATCTTTTTTTCTTCTTCAATTTTTCTTCCTCCGTTAAAGTAATTCCTAAAATCCAGTGAATCCGCCAAATATGGGAATCAACAAAGAAATAATAATAGTCATCCAATCAAAATAAAGTAATACTCCCATTAAAATCATGAGTGCGCCGCCAAAAACCATAAATCGTTGGCCATGCTTTTTTAAAAATGTCATCTTATCAAGAAAGAATGTCATGATTAAAAATGGAATAGAAAAGCCCAACACATAAAACCCCATATAAACAAGCCCCATACCCGGATTAGCTATACCAAGGGCAATCACTCCTGCCAAGATTGGTCCTGTACAGGGGGTCCATCCAGCAGCAAACCCTATCCCGATTAATATCGATCCTAAATAGCCGGAAGGACGGTTTCGAAACTGAACTTTTTTATCCGAAAGCAAAAAATCGAATCGCAGCACACCGGCAAGAACCAGCCCAAAAAACACCATCAATACGGCGCCCAACTGCCTTAAAAGATCTTGGTATTTCGCAAAAAAGGACCCTATGAAAGATGTTGATAAACCAAGGGCCAAAAAGATAATGGAAAATCCTATTAAAAAAAGGATTGTATGAATAAACGCTTTTTTTCTTATAATCCCCTGGCCATCTTTAAGCTCATTGATTGTCATGCCTGTAATATAGGAAAGAAAAGCTGGATATAGAGGAAGCGCACAAGGTGATATAAATGATAAAAGACCTGCACCAAAGGCCAGAAACAGATTAATTTGTTCCAATTTGCCACAACCTTTCTTTAGCCTTTTTCTGGTTGCTGTAAAAAATTAGAGAGAATGAAAGTGGAGGAAATCCTCAATAAGAAATAAAAACCCGCACTGTTCATTCCTTAGTATCAACGCCAAATTAATTACTACTTTTTCTCCAAGGCTTATACAATACAATCATTAACACGCTAATGATGATAAAAGCCGTTAAAGCCAAGAACGGAATCGTCACAAATCCAAACCAATTAATATACTGCACATTACAAGGCACACCCTGTACGCAGGGCTTAATACTTGCAAATCCAGGAACCTTTTGCACCAAGTAATGATATAAAGAAATAAAACCTCCAATAACGGACAAGAATAATACATATTTTTTTAGCTTTTTATCATTGTCAAAAGCTGCAATTCCTAGAATAAATGCTAAAGGATACATGAAAATCCTTTGAAACCAACAGAGCTCACACGGAATGAACCCTTTTATTTCACTGAAATACAGACTTCCCAAGGTCGCAATAACAGAAACCAACCAAGCAGTGTAAAGAATATAACCTTCAGTATGAGGGGCTAATTTACTAGATTTATTCATTTTTCTTTTCCAATTCCTTTTCTATTAAGGATACAATTGCCTCATAGTCAAATGGATCCTCCAACATAACCCCGTTAATAATGATTGTCGGGGTAAATGCAACTTCAAATTCTTTTACAAAATCATCATCTTTTTTAACTTCCTCCATCGTACCTTCTTTAGTAATATCTTCTTCTAACTGTTTTAGATCAATGTTAGGCACATTATCTTTGGCAAGTTCCACCAATTTTTCAGGTGTTACCCATTGGTCATCATGATTTTGACTGGCAGGCTGTGCAGCAAAAATAGCATTGTGAAATGCCCAAAATGATTCAGGATCTTGTTTATAAACTGATTCGGAAGCCAATGCAGCAAGAGTCGATTCATTTCCGTGAAATAAAACATTGATATAGGAGAATTTCACTTTACCTGTCTTAATAAACTCTTCTTCTAACTGTGGAAATATTTTTTCACCCCAAGCTTTACAAGAAGGACATTTGTAATCACCAAATTCTACAATTGAGACAGCCGCATCTGCGTTCCCCAATGTAGGCTGCTGTTCAGTAGGTGGGTGTGGTCCTTTCGTATCGCTTTGATTACTTTGATCTCCTTTATTTAATAGAAAAACAATTGCAACAATAGCTGCGATAAAAACTAAAGTTAACATAACCATTTTCTTGCTATTCATAAATCATTCACTCCATTCCATAAAATTCTTAATCTCTTTTTCTGATAAATACTGAGCATCTTTGTCAACACCTAGCAAGACTGCCAGGGCAGACCTAAAAAATACAGACCGGGTATCTTTATTTCTCCTTTTCATGAAGTATCCCGCTTTGCTGGTCAAGAACTCCTTTTATTTCGGCCCAGTTATAATCCGATTGAAATCCGGTTGCCAAAATAATGTTCTATATATTTTAAAGAGGAATCGTCTTGAAACTGTATTGATTTAAAACAACCTTGATGCCGAACACAAACATTATTTCCTTTTATTTTGCTAAAGATAACTATTATCATATTAATCTCTGATTAATTGTAACAACATAGCAATAACATTTAAACAGTCATTTGAATATTGGAATTGACAATTGTTTGAATGAATCATACAATATAATCAAATGCACATTTGAATGAGGTGGATTAAGTGGTTGAAAAAACGTTGAATAATGTATCTGATACGTGCGAAACAAGTTGTTATAATCAAGAAGTGGTATCTCGAGTACAAAAAAGGATAAATGAAGTAAACGGGGTGGAACTACTATTTAAAGCCCTGGCCGATGCCACGCGTTTAAAAGTTGCATATGCTCTAACCATGGAAGACGAATTATGTGTATGTGATGTTGCTGAAATCATCGGTTCAACTACCGCAACGGCTTCACATCATTTACGCTATCTGCGTAATATGGGACTTGCCAAATATCGCAAAGAGGGAAAATTAGTTTTTTATTCGCTGCTGGATGAACATGTTCACCAGATTGTTAATATTGCTCTTATACATTATCAGGAAGAGAAGTAAACTCTGACTCTCAAACTTTTCCTGTGAACAACATGCTTTTTAATTAAAAATAAATTTTTAAAGACCTATATGGGATCCAGAGCAAAAAACGCGTATTCTGTGCGCAAACCAATTTGAGGATAAAGAAAGCCGACTTCACACCATATGGAAGAGTCGGCTTTTCTTCAGTATTTATGCTACCTTTGTCTACTATAGTAAAATTCCTACTATATTTGCTTTTTGGAATTCCTCTTCTTCCTTTTTTAAGTTTGTAGACATTGCCAGTACGAAAATAATGTCCAATATAAAAGTAAAATTGAACCAAATCATACACAACTCATATTTGAGATCTTTTCTAATATTTTCTTTTACATCTGTATGACCTTTCTATATTTGAACGCGAAATTTGATCTTGCAAAAGTCAAAAGAAGTTCTAAGTGTTTTTGCACAATGAATGTATCGAGATCTGAAAGAGTTATTACTCAAATTTATAGATTTTTTAAATTAAAAAAAGGTCTTTCTGTAGTACCTAGAAAGACTTAAAAGTTTTCATTATAAATTAAATAAATATAAGAGTGCACCAAAAGTTTCGTTCTCTATAAGGATATAGATTCCTAACCCTATGAACACAATTGGGATAATCCATCTTCCGTATTTTTCAAGCGTTTCAGAAACATGTCTGAATCTTGCTAATCGATAACCAATTAAACACCAAACCACAACCAAGATAAAGAAGGTAATAACTGTAATAACCAGTTGAGTCGTGTTTAAAGTGGAAAAGAACGGAACGTAAATTCCGATGTTATCTCCGCCATTGGCAAAAGTAATAAAGGCTATACTTATATACAACTTATTAAATCTACCTGAATTCAAGCTAGAAAGAATAGCACCTTCATCTTCATCTTCACCTTTTATAAACAACCTAATTCCTAAAAAAATAGGAATAAATCCAAGGAAACCAACCCATTTTTCTGGAATTAACATAACCCCGAAAGTCCCTAAAAGACTGATTAAAACTAACAAGGCAAAGCCTAAATACTGTCCAATGACAATATCTCTAGGATAGATAAGGTTATTCTTTGTCTTTATGTTAATCTTTCTATCATCACTTGCTTTAGCCTGCATTTTTGCTTGAGAGAACAAAAGCATTAAAACAAAAATGTCATCAATATTGGTTACTATAAATGCACCAATTGCGGAAATAAAAGTCAAAGCCAATTCTATCAACTCCATTATCATTTACACTAAAACGTTAATACGTATATTTGAATATTATATTGCTATGCTCAAAGCCATAGCTATTTAAGCCCTTACTTGAACATTTTTTTTAAGGAAGCCTAAGACATTAGCAAAAGCAGTAGTTAAAACGTAAAACAATACTTCCATGACTCCACTCTAAAAAATCCAACCTGCATTTATAAAAAATGCAGGTTAACCTATACACTATTGTTTTTTATTCATCATGTGAATGGCTAATCCCATAACACCTTCAGAAGCTTCCATTAGTGGCTCAGGTAAAGTTGGATGAGCATGGATTGTAAGACTTAGATCTTCTGCTGTTGCACCAGACTCAATCGCAAAAACTCCTTCAGCTATGAGCGACGATACTTCTGGTCCTACCATTTGAACGCCTAATACCCTGTTTGTATTCTTTTCAACTACTACCTGTACAAAGCCATCTGCATCAGACACAGATAAAGCTCTGCCGTTAGCTTGGAATGGAAAACGACTAGAAACTGTTTCATATCCTTCTTCCTTTGCTTCCTTCTCCGTTAAACCTGTATAAGCTACTTCCGGATCGCTGAAAATAACAAAAGGCATTGCCTGAAAATCAATCACACTTTTTAGCCCACTTATTACCTCTGCAGCTATCTTACCTTCATAACTAGCTTTATGAGCAAGGAGGTAACCACCAGCACAATCCCCGATCGCATATACATGTTCAACATTTGTTTGACATTTATCATTTATCTTAATAAAACCGCGTTGGTCTAATTCAACTCCGATATTTTCCAATCCAATCTTCCCTGTGTTCGGATTTCTTCCAATAGAAACTAAGCAATAATCCCCTTTAACTATCTTTTCTTTTCCATTTACCTGAACTTGAACGTTTATTTCATCGCCTGTATTTTCTCCGCCTTGGACTAAAGCATTCGTTATAACTGTGATTCCAAGTTTCTTTAAATGACGTTTTACTACATTTGTAAGCATAGGGTCCGTACCTGGAAGAATAGTATCTGATCCCTCAAGAATTGTTACTTTGGCTCCAAATTTAGCATAAGCAGTTCCCAACTCCAAACCGATATAACCACCACCTACTACAACTAAATGTTTTGGCACTTCTTGAAGCATCAATGCCTCAGTTGAAGAGATGATTCTTTTTCTATCAAATGGCATACTTTTTAACTCAGTTGGTAAAGATCCTATCGCAAGGATTAAGTCTTTGTATGAAAAGAATCGTTCTTCGTTACCAATTTTGATTTTGGCAACAGAGGGTTCAGTGAGATATGCTTCCCCACTAATGACTTCTACTCCATTGCCTTTCAGTAAAGTCCGAACTCCATTCGTTAGCTTATTCACGATACCGTCCTTCCACTTCACTACTTCTGGCATCTCTACTTCAACTTCACCAGAAATCTTTATTCCCATTGAGTTGGCATGTTTTATATGTTTCACTCGTTCAGAAGCACTAATAAGTGCCTTTGAAGGTATACACCCACGATTAAGGCAAACCCCTCCTAATTCTGCTTTATCTACCAAAACCACCTTTTTCCCTAACTGAGCAGCACGTATGGCAGCTACATAGCCTCCTGATCCTGCACCTATAACTAACAAATCTACATCCTTTTTTCCTTCAACAGTCATTTCAGTTTCCTCCTTCAATTTTATAAAGAATAAAAAGATAAGTATATATAACGTTTTTGTTTCTATGGATACCAATATGTAATATAAAAGCTGATGTTTTACTTATACCCGATCTTTACATTTTTAATTTGGCTGGATATTTAGAAGTTATTCTATTAATAAGACTATTTTAGAAAAGGGCTTTCCATCTGTCTGGAAAGCCCTTTTCCCTTTATTCTTTTACTCTCATTAGTCGCAAACCATTTAGCGCTACCAGAAGGGTTGCGCCCATATCGGAAAGAATGGCAATCCAGAGCGTTAACCAACCTGGGATAACCAACAGTAAAGCAACAAGTTTAATACCAATTGCAAAAGTAATGTTAGCTTTAATTATATTTAGAGCCTTTCGACTAAGTTTTACAGTGAAAGGAAGTTTTCTCAAGTCGTCTCCCATTAAAGCGACGTCTGCTGTTTCCAAGGCCGTATCTGTACCAGCTCCACCCATTGCAATACCCACTGTTGAGGCCGCCAATGCAGGTGCATCATTGACACCATCTCCTACCATAGCTACGTTTCCGTATTCGGACCTTAATTGTTTTATATAGTCTAATTTGTCCTGAGGCATCAGATTAGCTCGGATATCAGTTACCCCAACATGACTGCCTATTGCATTCGCAGTACCTTTGTTATCGCCTGTAAGCATAATAGTCTTTTTAATGCCAAGTTGATGTAACTTTTGAATAATTTTCTTACTTGATTCACGAACTTCATCAGCAACTGCAATAACTCCAAGAATTTCTTTTTCCGTTCCAATAATCATGGCTGTTTTACCTTGATTTTGAAGAGTAGTAACATTTTGCTCTAATTGTTGATCGAATTGAGTATTCAATAATTCCTTAAAAAGGTTTGGGCTACCGATATAATAAGTCGTCCCGTTTACAATTCCTTTTATGCCCTTCCCTGTTATAGAAGAAAAATCATCAACTATAATATCTAAATAAGAGATATTTTCCTCCTCTGCTTTTTTCATAATTGCAGATGCAAGAGGATGCTGGGAACGATACTCTAATGCAGTAATAATCGCCAATAATTCTTTTTCATTCACCTGGTGATTCAAAACGTTAAAATCAGTTACAACTGGAACCCCTTTTGTTAATGTACCTGTTTTATCGAATGCTATAGCCTTTAAGGCACCCATTTCTTCTAAATACACTCCGCCTTTTACAAGGACCCCTTTTTTCGCAGCATTCCCAATCGCTGAAACAATAGAGATTGGAGTGGATATGACCAACGCACAAGGACAACCTACAACAAGAACGGCTAATCCTTGATAAACCCATGTTTCCCAACTAGCATCAAATAATAAAGGAGGGACTATAGCAACTAACGCCGCAATAACCATTATGATTGGTGTATAATACTTCGCGAATTTATCGACAAATGCTTGAGATGGAGCGCGTTCTCCTTGTGCTTCCTCTACAAGGTGAATAATTTTAGAAATTGTGGTATCTTCTACAAGTTTCGTAATTTTTACCTCAAGCAATCCTTCTTCATTTAAGGTTCCAGCAAATACTTCATCATTAACCGTTTTTTCAACAGGTACTGATTCACCTGTAATAGCTGCTTGGTTGACCGCAGAGTAGCCACTTACTACTACACCATCCATCGCAATCTTTTGACCAGGCTTAACAATCATAATATCCCCAACAGCTATATCATCGACATGAATCATTATTTCTTGTCCATTACGTCTAACGAGTGCCTCTTTAGGAGCGATATCCATTAATGAACGAATTGATTGTCTCGCTCTATCCATAGAGAATCGCTCAAGTGCCTCACTGATTGCGAAGAGAATAACAACAATCGCTACTTCTGCCCATTCTCCAATAATAGCCCCACCTATAACAGCTACTGTCATAAGGGTTTTCATGTCAAATTCAAGACGTATTAAGTTTTTCAAACCCACTTTAAAAAGTGATAATCCTCCGATAATCATGGATCCTAAAAACAATAAGGTAGTAACAATGTTCTCTTCTCCATTAACAAACGTAGAAAGATAACCGAAGGCAATAAATAAGGAAGCATAAAGTAGAGTACTATGTTTTTTATAAAACGGCACTTTATCTTCTTTCGTATCTTCTTTCACCTCTTGTGAAACTTGGCGAGCAGATTTTTCAGGAGCCACTTTAAGATTCTCAAATGCACCTGCTTTTTCTAGTTCTTCAATTGTTGCATTACCGTAAACAGCAATTTTAGATGCACCAAAATTTACTTTTGCATCCTGTACTCCCGGAAGTTGTTTAACATTTTTTTCAAACTTCCCAGCACAATTTGCACAGGTAAACCCCTGAACACGGTAAACATTTTTTTTAGCCTCTAATGAATTTGCTTCAGACAATTTTAACAACCTCCTTATGGTGTGCAAATGCAACCTTTATTAGTTGTTTTACGTGATCATCATCTAATGAATAGTAGACTAACTTACCTTCTTTTCGATACCTGGCTAATCCAAGATTTTTAAGTAATCTTAAATGATGAGATGTAGTGGCAGTTGTAGCATCAACGATATTCGCTACATCACATACACACAATTCATCTTCTAATGAGAGAGCATACACAATTTTAATCCTGGTATCGTCTGATAAAGCTTTAAAAATTTTGGCTACTTCCAAAGGATTTTGTTGAAGTAGTTCATTTTTTACTCTTTTGACTTTTTCTTCATCTATACACGTAACTTCACATGTATCAATTTGCAAATTTCCCACCTCACATCATTCAAATATCTATTTGAATATTATTATAAGCAAACAAAAACAATTAGTCAAATATATGTTTGAATGTAATTATAAAAAATATTCATTTATATTTTTAATGTCCAAGAATCAGCTTTATATTTGCCCTCCGTATTGCAACGGATTATTATTAGTTAAATCAACATAGCTTACATGGAATGAACCCTTTTAATTCACTGAAATACTTCCTAAGGTTGCAATAATTGAAGATAGGAGAGAGTTGTACCGATCAATACCCTAACAAAAGGTGAAATGGTAATTATTAAATCGGAACAAAAGTTTCCTTCAGATGGAATAGTTGCATGAGGAAAAAGTGCCGTTATTGAAGCTACGATACGGGGGAAGCGGTGCCGGTAGATACGGAAATAAATGACAAAGTCTTTGGCCAAAGCATACATAACGAAGGAGTTTTAAAAATAACTATTAAAGGATTACCAAGCTTCATCTTTGGCAAAAATGAGGCAACCGCTGATTTAGGTATCGCAATGGGAAAAGGTACGGATAGCGCAATTGAAACGGCAGACATAGTATTGATGCAGGATCACCTTGGAAAATTGCCTTCTGCCGTCAGAATCAGTAAGAAAGTGAATAAAATCATTAAATTCAATATCACGTTAGCGCTCGGGTTAAAATTGATTGCTTTGCTTTTAACTATACCAGGCTTGCTCACTTTATGGATTGCCATTTTATCAGACATGGGCGCCACGGTTTTGGTAACATTGATTAGTTTAACGATCATGGCTGGAGAGAAGAGAAAGAGCCAAGGAAGTCTTGATGGCCAATATGCTGAAGCAAATTAATTTAAACTATCAAACCCACATATAAAGAGCCTTTTATATAATATAAAGGCTCTTTATAATGCATATTTAATGATATAAAATTTTTTCCATACAACTTGAATCTTTTTTATCTATCTGTATGGTAGTATGTTCGATGTTAAATTGATTTTGTAGTATTTGATTGGCCTCTTTTAGAATTAGATCATGATTGGCTTGTGGTTCCACTATTAAGTGGCAGCTTAGTGCTGGGAAACCGGATGTAATGGACCATACATGTAAATCATGTATTGCCACCACCTGATCCATCCCTAAAAATGCCTCCTTAATTTCATGAACATCAACGTTTGTTGGGGCTCCTTCCATTAAAATATGATAAGAGTCTTTTGTTACACGCCATCCGCTAATAATAATCAATATTGCCACTATGATGCTTGCAATTGGGTCTGCAATGCTCCATCCAAAGAACATTATTAGCAATGCTGCAATTATTGCACCAACAGATCCCATCATATCACCTATGACATGTAGGAAGGCACTGCGAATATTTAAGTTTTCTTTCCTATCACCTTTCATAAGAATGAGCGCAGCTATGATGTTTACAATCAATCCTATTGTTGCAATAATGAGCATTCCAGAACTAATAATTTCTGGGGGATTTGAAAACCTTCGAAAAGCCTCAAAGAATATATAAAGTGAAATTACAACTAACGTAATCCCATTTAAAAATGCGGCCAAAATTTCAAACCTTTTATATCCAAAAGTTTTAGTTAAAGTGGCTTGTTTCTCTCCAAATTTCATAGCAAGGTAGCTTAAACTGAGTGCAGCTGCATCGCTGAACATATGGCCCGCATCGGATAATAAAGCCAGACTGTTTGTATATATTCCACCTACTACCTCTGCCACCATATATATAGAAATTATGACCAAAGACCATCCCAAGGCTTTCTTATTGTTAGTGCCATGTTGGTGTTGGCCATGATCGTGAGAGTGTGCCAATCATATACCTCCCTTTTAAATTCATATATTACCCTTTATTTAGACTGTTATGCGAACATTTAAAGGTACGTAGAAAATGAAGTCAATTTTCTTTTGTACTCCACTCTCTCATCGTTCTAATTCTTGCCAGGCACTCTTCAGAATCTCCTTTTTAGACACTCGTATTTCCCTTCTCAATAAAAGAGGGACTCCCCAATAAAGAATGTCCCCTATCGTTCCATTTCCTGCATAACTCTTTTGTTGATCTTATTCATCCATTTTCCAATTTCCTTTTTCCCCGTTTTTAACAAATCATTTATTATTTCATCTTCCAATGCTTCCCACAGTTCCGAGGCCAAATTCTTTTCTTCCCTGACTTGATGGTGGGCATTCAAATAATACCCATCACCAATATCAAGCCGATCCATATTAATAACGGATACCTTTCCATTATTGTCTAGTTTTTTTGGAAACAGGAGATGATAACGGGTTTTAAAATATCCTACATCCTCACAGGCATTTTCCTCCAATCTTTCCATCTTTAAATTCCCCTCCGCATAAGGCAAAATAGTATTTGCTTTCAATTGATGGGAAGCTTCCGACCATTGAATCAATATGCTTGGCCGGTCCAATGCATTTGAATCTACAACGGCATACTGCTCTTTGAATATCTCATTGAAAGCATGAAGGAAATCTGCTTTTTCAAAATTTCCTAAGTCTAGCCCCTTTTCCAAGGCAAATTCCTTTAATTCATTCATCGAAACATAGCTTTCTTCTGTATTCGATAAATGAGCATATTTAATCAAAAGAATATCTGGCTCATTATTCTCCACTTCTTTTTCATGTATTTCTTTATAGCCAATAAATTGTTCATAAGCTTTTTCATCTACAGATTTTAAATAGGTCAAGAACTCTTCGTTTTCCCACTCCGCAACATTAGAGGTCATCCCATAATTCTCTTGAATCATCAACGCTTCCTCATAAGGATCTGCTTTTTCCTGATTAAGTGTCTTTCCTTTGTCCCGTTCCTTGACCAATTCCTCTTCAATGACAGAAATAAAATCATGGGCCGTTTCCCGTACTTCTTTTAATAACCTTTCTTGCTCTTTCAGTTCTTTTCCGGATGTCCAATGATGCAAATATGGCAGAGAATATTCACTCGTATCCAGTCCGAAATAACTGGACACTGTATAAGCAACCATTTCTGCCTGAAATTCCTTTTCTTGGGAGGTATATTGCTTATGTGTTTCCTCTTTATGCAGCACGGCATGCGCCAGCTCATGAGTCAGCGTTTTGACATTCTGCAGTTCACTGTTTCGGGGGTTTAATGCAACTTCTTTCCGTAATGTATAACTGACGCCTTTAGCAGCCCCTAATTCCCCATGGGGTTCCACAATTTTGATTCCATTTTTTTCGGCCACTTTTTCAAGCGCTTGATACATTGATCCATAGTTTTCAACAGAACCCTCTAGCCACCGGTTAGGAAAAATATCCGGTAAATCCTTTGCTGTGGCGTTTGTCTGTGATACATCGAAAACATGGCCAATATCAAAATAGGTACGGGTATACGTCGGTATTTCTTTTTTTTCGATTTTCTCTTTTTCCTCTCCGGTTGCAAACTTAAGCTGTACCTCTTGACCTCCCCGTTCAAAGTATGTAGTTCTTTTTGGTACAATCACCTTGATCCCTTTCTCCCCTTTTTTCACAGTAAACCCTTTGTCCTTCCAAAATTTATAACTGCCAACAGCTTGGGCTCCCATAAACTGGCTTTCAATTAATGAACAGTTATTGGATGAATAATGATGGAACTTCGCCATAAAGTCCAAGTACTCTTTGATACTCTCAGGGCTTTGAAAATATTCCGTAATTCTTTTTTCCATGTTGCTGGTTAAATTCTCGATTTCTTTCCGTTTGTCTTCCCATGTTTTACGCTTATAATTACCTCTTTTCGTTTTCGCCATTACAAATTAATCTCCTTCCGCTTTGATCAAAAAAAGAGCCTCTTTTTAAAGAAGCTCTTATCTGCCCAGCTCAAATTCGGTTTTTAATTGTTTTGATTTCATTAAAGATGGCTCACCATAATATTTTTTAAATGCAAGGCAATCTATGACGTTTAATGGCTCAAAGTCCAATTGGATCATTTCCAGTTCATCCGTTGAATAATAACCGTTTATCGAAAAATCCGGGGCATAACCCTCCAGTTCATCTGCCGTTAAAAGATAGACGTTCATTTTATGGCAGCCATGGTCATGCCACCCTCTTAGCTCCAACTGGCCTTTTTTATCATAGCCGACCTCTAACGCATCCATTTCAACCGGTCCTATTTGGCCAATGCTTTTAATAAGATCCATTTCTTTCGGATTTCGGGCATCAATTAACTTTCCCCCATTTTCCCCGTCGTTCCAATGGTCTATCCTGCCGATAAGAGCAACGCCCGCTATAGAGAGCTCACCACGTTGTTCTAATTCTTCCTGAAAAAAATGATTGAAATGCCTTTTCTGTTCCATATACTCTTGATGAGAAAGTCGTTCGCCGGGAAGTCCGCCTTCCTTAAAATTGGAGAACAGTACTTTTTTCATTTTCTATCCTCCAACATTTGATCCTGATTCTCTCATCACCGGCTCCTGCCAATTCATCCAAAAGGATTTCCTGTACCTTTGCCTCTAGTAGAATACTCTTTGTTTCCATGTGGATGGGTATGAAGGCTGTTTCATTTTCTTCTATTATTTTTCTTAGGTTGCTTACAGTAGAACCAGCCGCATTTACAGCAACTTCTTTACCAATAATCGAAAAAACAACCGTTTCCCCGCGTATTTCCTTTACCAAACCTAACACCGCATCCATTTGCTTGCCATTTTGCTCAACTGTGATCTTCATAAAAATCTCTCCTCACCCATTATTTATCGTAATATCTCGAGTTCATCATCTTTTGGCTTTGTTCTTACTTTCGCCTTCCGGCGAGCTCCATTATTGATTTTCAATTCATTTTTAATATTCTTTTCTATCGAGGAAAAGGGAACTCTTTGTTCTGCTGCCATCAACGTTTGATTTTGTAATTTGAACGTCACTTGTAATTCATCACATTGATCCATTGCCAACCGGATAGCTTTGTCACTCCTGCTCATTTCATATTGGTCACCCTCACTTCTAGCCTTCAACTGATTCATTCTCCAAAAATGAATCGATCTTAATGATCCAATTTGTTCAATGATTAAAGCATGATCCGGACTTCTCTTTTCCATACAGTTCATCATAGACCACAACCTTTCCTATTATTGAAAAATGAAATAAAAAAAGAACTCCTTTCTTAAAAAAAGGAGTCCTCAAAAATAAAGATAGTATGGAAAGTGGTACTTATATTAATATTGTATCTGGGATATTATAAATTTTCGTACGGATGATGTACGCTAAATGTTCAATAATTATTCTACCTTTGTTGCATAACAGATCCCGATAATGGAGCAAGTTTGTCATATTTAGAGGTCAATTGAAAATTCAATTGTATCTGCTGTACGTTTAGCGGTCTCTTCGCCCAATAATTTTCCAACAACATATAATGCCATATTGATACCAGAGGATACACCAGCTGCAGTTATTACATTACCCGCGTCAACATATTTTACATTTTTTATAACATTAATATCTGAAAATGATTTTTCTAATAATCTTAACGCCGCTTTATTAGTCGTTGCCTTTTTGCCCTTAAGAACACCAGATTTAGCTAAAAATAGAGCACCAGTACAAACAGAAGTAATTAATTTGCTTTCATAGGATGCAATCCAATCAATAATTTTATTATTATTTGATACCTGCTCGATTGCTTTCATTGGACCACCTGGAACCACAATAAAGTCAAATGAAGGGCAATTATTAAAACTAAAATCGGGAGCCATTTTTAATCCATGATGAATTGTTACTTCTGTTCCATCTTCAGAAACTGTACTTACTTTAAACGGCTTCTCTTGCAGATCGTTTAAAAGTAACCTTTTTACGTCACTACGCTTATACGTACTCATATTGAAAACTTCATAAGGTCCAATAAAATCTAAAGCATCTACATAATCAAATAACAATATACCTACATGATATTGGTTTTGCATTATAAAACTCCTTTTTATACTCTCGCTAAATAGAGCAAGCCTTGCTTGTTATTCGGCATTATGGCCCGATTGGGGATATCCTTTGGAAACCTTATCCAAATGGGTAAAACGGTGCAACTTTATTCAAAACGATTAAACTTTTTTATAAACGGTTCATCTTTTTAAAAAACGATTCAACAAACTTCATTTCAAAGCCACACCTAATATGCATCCTCTCTACACTTAAGCCTTTAACTTAAGCCTTTGCAGTCTTAGTGCGTTGAGAACTACGGATACCGAACTGAATGCCATCGCAGCACCTGCAACCCAAGGGGCTAATAAGCCAATTGCTGCAATCGGAATTCCGATCGTATTGTAAATGAAAGCAAAGAACAGATTCTGTTTAATGTTCCGCATTGTTTTCCTGCTCATCATCATCGCATCCGCAACACTATTTAAATCTCCCCGCATGAGCGTAATGTCCGCTGCTTCTATGGCAATATCTGTTCCAGTCCCAACTGCCATACCAACATCCGCCATTGCAAGTGCAGGAGCATCATTAATCCCATCCCCGACCATCGCTACATGCTTGCCTTGTTCCTGAAGCTTTTTAATCTCTTCGCTTTTCTGTTCAGGCAAGACTTCTGCGATTACTTTAGATACTCCGACTTGCCGAGCAATCGCTTCTGCAGTTCGCTGGTTGTCTCCGGTAAGCATGATGACCTCCAGCCCCAACCCCAGCATTCTAGAAATGGCTTCCTTAGACGTCTCCTTCACTGTGTCGGCTACTGCGACAATACCTGCAAGTTTGTTATCCACAGCTATTAGCATTGCCGTTTTTCCGTCGCTCTCCAGTTTTTCCATCGTTGTTTCCAAGTCTAAAATCTCAATCTTATGCTTTCTCATTAATTTTCTTGTTCCGACTAAAATGTCCCTACCGTTTACTTTAGATCGAATTCCAAAGCCCGGCAACGCCTCAAATTCAGTTGTTTCAAGAAGGGTAATCCCTTTTTCTTTTACACCGTTCACGATTGCCTTAGCTAATGGATGCTCGGATTGGTTTTCAGCTGTTCCAATCAATTGAAGAACTTCTTCTTCCTTGAAGCCGTCAGTCACAAAAATATCGGTCAATGTAGGTTCACCTTTTGTAACAGTTCCTGTTTTATCTAAAACCACAGTATCTATTGACTGTGTATTCTCCAAATGTTCTCCGCCTTTAAATAAAAGCCCCATTTCAGCAGCCCTGCCCGAGCCTGCCATAATCGAAGTCGGTGTCGCTAAACCGAGTGCACATGGGCAAGCGATGACCAAAATGGAAATTGTGGGAATGAGAGCTGAACGGAAATCACCTGGTGAGATGAAGAAATACCAAATCAGGAATGTTACTACTGCAATCGCAACTACTATCGGTACAAAAACTCCAGAAATCTTATCAGCCAAACGCTGGATATCCGCCTTCGAACCTTGAGCTTCCTCAACAACTTTTACAATTTGCGCTAACGCCGAGTCTTTCCCAACTTTTGTGGCTTTTATGGTTAGAGATCCATTCTTATTGATTGTAGCGCCAATCACTGCGTCGCCAACGACTTTATCAATCGGGATACTTTCACCAGTAATCATCGATTCATCGATTGCGGAGTGCCCTTCTATGATTTCTCCGTCCACTGGTATCTTTTCACCTGGTCTGACTAAAATCGTATCCCCTGTAACAACTTCCTCAACAGGAATTTCCTTTTCAACGCCTTCCCTTAGAACCCGGGCTGTTTTAGCTTGCAAACCAAGTAGCTTTTGGATGGCCTGACTCGTCTTTCCTTTCGCACGTACTTCAAACAACTTGCCAAGTACAATGAGCGTGATAATGACAGCAGCCGCCTCAAAATACAGTTCGGGATGTCCTATACTACCTGCATTCATCCATTCAAATGCTAGATAGAGGCTATAGAAATAGGCAGCACTCGTTCCAAGTGCAACCAATACGTCCATGTTTGCACTTTTGTTACGAAGGGAATGATAGGCTCCTTTGTAAAATGATGCACCAACGATGAATTGTACCGGTGTTGCAAGCGCGAGCTGTACCCACGGATTCATAAGAATTTCGGGCAGATAGATAAAGGAGAGGAATTCAAAATGTGCAACCATCGTCCATAACAATGGAAACGTTAGAATGGCTGAGAAAATAAACTTCCTGTATTGCTTTTTTATTTCTTCTTCCTTATGATCCATCTTTTCTTTGTCATCTTGTTTTGGGATCAATTCATATCCCAGTTTTTTAACAGCCGCAATCATATCGGATGTTTGAACTTGCTTATCATCATATTCAACTGAAATCGTTTCTAAAGCAAAGTTAACGTTTGCGCTGGTTACACCATCCATCTTACTGATTCTTTTTTCAATCTTCGTCGCACATGCAGCACACGTCATGCCGGAAATATCAAACTCTGCCTTGTCATTCACAACTTCATATCCCATAGACTCAACTTTTTCTCTAAATTTCTTTACATCTGTTTTTCCGGGATCGTATGTTATTTTCGTTCTTTCAAGAGCTAAATTTACATTTGCCTCTTCGACCCCTTCAATTTTATTCAACCCTCTTTCAATTCTTGTTGCACATGCCGCGCAGGTCATCCCAGAAATTTTAAGGGTTGCTTCCTTTTGGTTCATGCTTATCACTCCAACTCTAATATACTGTAGCGGGGTATAATCATCTCAATAAATAAATCGTGCTAACCAACGGCACGATTTATTTATTGGATTTCTTATTTGGTTATGCTACATCGTATCCCTGATCTTCAATAACATCTTTAATATCCTTCAGGCTTACTGCATCTGAATTAAATGTAACATCAACTTTTCCTTCCTCAAGATTTACCTTAACAGATTGAACGCCGTTTATTTGACCTACATTCTGTTCAATGGAATTCACGCAATGCCCACAAGACATTCCTTGTACATTCAGTGTTATATGTTCCATAAAACGTTCCTCCTAAAATGTTTTATTTTCAAAACTTCTATCATTACATTATCCCGGTAGGGTAAATGGTTAAACCTTTTAACAAAGCGATAACCATAAACTACCAAGGTCTTTATCTGATTAAGTTGAAATATGGAATCTTCATACAGTTTCTTTCGTGTCTATTTTTTTACTCCCTGATATGATCTTTGTACACAGTCAGGTACTATAAAGGGTATTATTCATAATCATTTCGTCCCTTTCCCCTCCATTCAATATAGAATCATCTACCATTAACTACTTTTAAATTCAATTTACTATACCCCCGTTAGGTATGTCAATAATAAAGGGCCAATTTTACTGTCTTTAAACAGTATTACTTAGAAAACCGTTTAAATACTTCCATTAGTTCTTGAATGGCCTCTTCCCCATCCCCATCTTTTATCGCATCCGTTACACAGTGCCTTGTATGCTTTTCCAATAAATGCATTCCTACTTTATTCAAGGCAGCATTGATTGCAGAAATTTGAGTAAGAATATCAACACAATACCGGTCGTTCTCAATCATGCCTTGAATACCGCGAACTTGGCCTTCGATCCGTTTTAAGCGATTAATTAATTGCTCTTTTTCATTTGTTGACCTGTGTGTGACCTTTATTTCCTCATGTATATCCATGTAAATATCACCTTCATTTTTCTACTTTTTGATAATTCTTATTATACGTAACCAGGGTGTTTCGAATTCGTAACTGCTTATAAAGCTTATTCAAAATCTCATCCGTCTGTTTGACATAGGTCGACCATTGAATCTATATGAAAAACTTTATTTTTATCAGTCTTTACACTCAAATTACCATACCCCCGTGTGGTATGTCAATGTTTTTTTAGAATATGGTATGCTAATTCCTACATATTAGAACTGAGTACCAACAATCTTCTTTTTTTCTGCATAAATTCTCGATATCTCATTTGTAAAATATTTAGAGGTGGTGTCGTGTTTGAGAAAAATATCTATAAAAATTGGCCTGCTCTTTTTTTGTTTAATTTTTACGATGGAAGTATGCCTATTTTTCCTGTTGCACCAAAAAATTGCCCACACAAGAATTGATGAGGAATTGTCCGCATTGGTTACCAGAGGAAATAATCACCGTGATGTGCTGGAAACATACTACAATGAAGAGACAATCCACCATATCGCCTTAATGGAGGTAAAATCGGATACGGAAGTAGTAATCACTAACAATAAAGGGGAAATTATCATTTCCTCAACCGATATAACAAATCAAATTGGCCAGTTAATAAAAACAGAAAATAAGGATGTCCATAGGAACGGAGAAATTATTGAAAACGATTGGAAATCTAAGCCATATATTGCATCCGTCACCCCGTTTGAAACAGGGGTAGACAGCGGCTATGTTTATATGTTTAAAGACACAAGTCAAGTAAAACAATTAATTAAACAGCTAAATAGACACTTTCTCATTGCAGGAATCGCCACTTCTATCATTACAGCCATCATTATTCTAATTCTCTCAAGAATAATCGCAAGGCCTCTGATTAAAATGAAGGAGGCCACAAAGAAGCTAAGTAAAGGGAATTTTTCCATTCAGTTAGAAAATAAAAGCAATGACGAGTTGGGGGAACTTTCTGACTCCATTCAACGGCTTGCAAACGAACTAAATCATCTCAAAACCGAGCGGAATGAGTTTTTAGCCAGTATATCCCATGAACTAAGAACACCCTTAACCTATATCCAAGGATATGCGGATGTTGCTAAAAGAGATGATCTTAGCGTCTCAGAACGAGTCAATTACTTAAACATCATCACCGAAGAAGCAATAAAATTAACCACTCTAGTAACTGAATTAATGAATCTTGCCCAGTTGGATAACAATACCTTTACTATTCACAAAGAATCGTTTCCAATATGTGACTCTTTGAATAACATTTCTAAAACGATCATACCTTCTTTCCAGGAAGCAGGTGTTAAATTAGTTGTTATTTGTCCTAAGAACTATACAATTTCAGCAGATCCGATCCGCTTTGAGCAAATCTTAATCAACTTGCTAGAGAATGCCCGAAAATATTCCCCACGTGGAACTGTTACTACCGTAGAAGTTGAACAAGAAAACTCGGATTTAAGAATTTCCATCCGAGATAATGGAAAAGGCATTCCAAGTAAAGATCTTCCATTCATATTTGAACGATTTTATCGAGTTGATAAATCCCGCTCAAGGAACTTAGGTGGTACCGGACTGGGGTTAGCTATTGTGAAAGAGTTAATCAAAGCCCATCACTGGGAGATTGAAGTTTCCAGTGAGGTAAATAAAGGTACTACTTTTACGATAATAGCCAGAGGTGAGTAGACGATGCGAAAAATTTTAATTGTAGATGATGAAGAACGGATGCGGAACCTTATTTCACTTTATTTATCTCCGGCCGGGTTTGATTGTGTTCCTGTCTCTTCAGGTTCCGAGGCTTTAGAATTCCTATTGAAAAAGTCATGTGAATTGGTCATTCTTGATGTGATGATGCCTGATTTGGACGGATGGGAAACATGTAGGAAGATCAGGGAGATCTCTGATGTTCCAATCATTATGCTGACAGCCAGGACAGATAAAACCGATGTAGTCAAAGGGTTAAGTACAGGGGCGGACGATTATATTACAAAGCCCTTTGATTCGGGCGAGCTTCTTGCCCGAATAGAAGCCGTTTTTAGACGAACAAATCTAAAAGAAGATACAACACTTACCTTCAATGGCCTTAATTGGAATCCGGACTCTTATTCTTTAAGCTATGGGGATAAGCCCATTCAAGTGACTCCAAAAGAATTTTCTCTTATTGGTTTATTATTAAAATATCCGAACCGTGTATTCACAAGAGAGCAGCTTCTCACCATCATTTGGGGACTTGAAGCTGGTACGGAAGACAGAACGATCGATTCCCATATCCGTAACATCCGGGACAAATTAAGAAATGCCGGTTTTCCCATTGACGACCACCTTATAACAGTTTGGGGTATAGGGTATAAATGGGAAAATGAATAACGTGTTATAAAATCGAGGAGGAATATAATGAAGTTAATAAAACTAATCGGGCTCGCAATGACATCATTGATTCTTATTGCTGGCTGCTCACAGGCAAAGAAAGAATTCACTTATGAAAAGACAAATAAAACAATAGACCATATCCATGGTCTTGGGATTAAAGATAGCAATTTGTATATCGCAACTCATACCGGACTTATGAAACATGACGGCGAAAACTGGTATGCGACAACTGGCAATAACCATGATTATATGGGCTTCAGCATGACGAAAGAGGGCTTTTACTCCAGTGGCCATCCAATGGAAGGATCAGACTTAAAGAATCCACTTGGGCTTATCAAAAGTACCGATGACGGCAAGACGTTGGATAAGCTTGCTTTTTATGGGGAATCCGATTTTCATTACTTAACTGCCGGATTCGAATCCAACGCCATCTATGTCATTAATCAAGAACCAAATTCAGAGCTTAAAACCGGAATGTATTACACATTGGATGAAGGAAAAACATGGGAATCCAGCAAATTCTCCGGGATTGAATCCGACTCTATAGGCAATATTTCCGCTCATCCAAAAAAGGATAAAATAATTGCTGTTTCTACCAAGGATGGTCTCTACCTTTCAAAAGATTACGGAAACAATTTTGATCTTATCACGGACCCTTTCATGGTACCTGCTGTATTAACGCTTGATGATAGCATCATTTACTCCACCTTAGACGGCAAAGGCGTTCACCTGTTTAGCCAAAACTTAAACGATGAAACTCCGACCGAGATCTCAATTCCAGATCTCTCGGCAAATAATCCTATTATGTTTGTAACAGCAAACCATGAAAATCCCGATCAAATGGCAATCATTACTTATGCCAACGATATATTTATAACCAAAGATAAAGGTGAAAACTGGACAACGATTGCCAAGGAAGGAAAACTGGAATAAACCAACAATAAAAAGCAACAATCGGCCTCCAACAGTGGGGGCTTTTTCTGTCCCATCATATTCTTACAGATAAATGACAATTTCAAGCAACCATTAAACTCTTCACATTTCCTTTCATTTTTCTGCATTATTTCTCCATATCCAAGTGGAATAATAAAATAGAAGATAATTTAACACAGTAACTGGTAATATGCGATTAGAGACAAACTTTGTATTACGGTGTAACATCAAATTAAATGAATGGAGTGATCTCTGATGATGGGCGGTTATGGTTACGGGGGTATGATGGCCGGGTTTGGGATAATAGGGTATATCATTCATTTACTTTTTACTGGCGCTGTAGTTTATATCGCAGTAAAGCTGGCCATGAAAAAGTAAGAAATCTACACATACTGTTACTATGTAGTTATTATTCGGACACAACCTACAATTATCGATCAACAGGTGAAAACAATGAAAAAATCTATATTTAATCAGTCATTAAAAGTAAGCGGGGTTGCTTTTTTCTTGATATTAGCAGGATGTTCTTATAATCAAACACCCGATCAGAGCAACAATAGCAACTCGCTTCCCGTTGCAAAAGAGAATACCGTCTTGCCCATTCCTCCGCTGCTCGAAGATAAGAATCCAGCTGATGATGTGGCGGAGTTTTATTTAAAAGCCCAAAAATCAACGAAAACCTTTCTGTCGGGGGTCGAAACTGAGACATACGGGTATAATGGAGATTATTTGGGGCCTGTGATTAAAGTGAACAAAGGAGATCAGGTAAAAGTTCATATAGAAAACGGACTTGGCAATGAAGAAACCACAGTACACTGGCATGGATTGGAGGTTCCCGGAGATGCAGATGGCGGACCACATAATGTCATAAAGCCGAATCAAACCTTCTCCCCTTCATTTACGATTACACAGCCGGCAGCAACATTATGGTATCATCCCCACCTTCTTCATAAAACAGGGGAACAAGTTTACAAAGGATTAGCCGGGTTATTTTATATTGAAGATGAAGTCTCAAATAAGCTGAATATCCCAAAAACATATGGAGAAAATGATTTCCCAATCGTCATCCAAGATCGAAATTTAAGGCAAAACGGCCAATTAACCTATGATCTCAATATGATGTCGGTGATGCACGGGATGCAGGGAGATACGCCCCTTGTGAACGGTGCCTTCCACCCTTATCTCGAAGTCCCCAAAGGAAAAGTGCGCCTGAGGCTCCTGAATGGATCGAATGCCCGGATATTTCAATTGAAATTTAGTAATAATGATGGCTTTTGGCAAATTGCCAGTGACGGCGGTTTTCTTGAAAAACCGGTGAAGATGAATCAAGTAATATTAGGGCCGGCCGAAAGAGCGGAAGTCATTGTTGATTTTTCACCCTATAAACAAGGAGATAAAGTTCAACTCTTTGACCAGGATATAAGCCTTATGAATTTTGTTGTAGAAAACGAATCTAAAGGAGTGGCCGAAATTCCTGACAAGCTTACGGATATAGAAGAGATCAATCCGTCTAAAGCGACTGTGACAAGAACGTTTGCTTTCCAAGGTATGGGAAAGGCCGTTAACATCAATGGCAAACAAATGGACATGGATCGTATTGATGAAGAGGTTGAGAGAGGGGCAACCGAAATATGGGAGATTACAAACACTGATAGCGGAATGATGGGTGGGATGATGGGTGGAATGGGAATGGCGCATCCTTTCCATGCACATGGTGTACAGTTTCAAATTCTTGAAAGAAACGGGAAAAAGCCGCCTGAAAATGAACGGGGTTGGAAAGATACGATACTTTTGATGCCTGGTGAAAAAGTAAAAACGATTGCAACCTTTAATAAAGATGGATTGTTCATGTACCACTGCCACATCTTGGAACACGAAGATGCCGGGATGATGGGGCAGTTTAGGGTTAATTAGAGTAACGACACCAATCAAGTAAATTTAAAAGGCAGATAGATTTCAGTTAGCCGGTTTCTATCTGCCAATTTAGCCTATCTCCCCCTATCTCCCCAGATTCACTCATATTATGAGCGAATCTGGGGATTATCTATTGTTTAAATCCAGCAAACCCAACCATGTCTTTGTTCAAACTGTTTCTCCAAATGAGTCTGATAACTATTTTTTCTTTTTTGTTGCTACCGTTCTCTCATTAAATTTAAATTGATTCGTTTATTTATTCATTTCGGCAAAATGTTCAGTCAAACGAACAAGATTTGATACAAAGCCATATTCGCTATCATACCAAGAAACAGTTTTAATAAGCTGATGATCACCATTTTCAACGATATCTGTTAATGTTGAATCAAAAACAGCGCCGGCTGAAGTTCCAACAACGTCTGAGGACACAATTGGTTTGTCAGAGTATTCAAATGAAGAATTTGCTGCTTCTTTCATTGCTTTATTTACTTCTTCAATTGTTGCTTCTTTTTCTAAATTTGTATAAAATTCCACTAATGCTCCACCTAAGAGTGGCACTCTCACAGCTGTACCATCGACAATTCCGTCTAATTCAGGAATGACTTTTCCAACAGCTTTTGCAGCCCCAGTAGAGGTTGGAATTGCATTCATCGCTCCTGCACGCCCTCGTCTCATGTCCTTATTGGGGCTATCATGCAATTTTTGCGAAGGTGTATAGGCTTTAACTGTAGTCATATAACCAGTTAAAATTCCAAAGCTATCATGTAAAACTTTCGCCACAGGGGCTAAGCAATTGGTTGTACAAGAGGCAGAAGAAATGATTTTGTCATCTTTTGTAATAATGTCCTCATTAACACCGTAAACAATCATCTTTGTTTCCTTAACTGCTGGAGCAGTAATAATTACTCTTTTAGCACCTGCATCCAGATGTGCTTGAGCCTTATTAGCAGTTGTATAAAAACCGGTTGCCTCTAATACGATGTCGATTTCCAATTCACCCCATGGCAGATCTCTTGCATCTGATTCCTGATAAACTTTTATTTCACTGCCATCAACGACCAAGACATTTTCCCGCAACTCAACTTCATGTTTTAATCGACCATAAGTTGTGTCAAATTCTAATAAATAAGCTAAGTTTTCAGCATTAGCTAAATCATTAACAGCAACTAGTTCCAGTTCCGTATTCGTGTCTAACAATCTTCTTAATGTTGTCCTTCCTACACGTCCAAATCCATTAATAGCTATTCTTGCCGTCATTCCGTCTCCTCCATCAATAAAGTAACTTCGTTACTTTCAGGTATCTCCTAAAAATCAACGGGAAAATTTTTCACAAGTTGAATGTATTTTTCCATATGCTTCATTAGATTAAACATTATTCTACTTTTACCTGTCCCATCATGCCATTGTCTTCGTGTTCCAGATTATGACAATGGAACATATACACGCCCTTATGCTTAAATTGTATCGCTATTTTCACTGTCTCATCCGGGTGAATAGAAACGCTGTCTTTCCAGCCCCGTTCATTTTCCGGTGGCTCCTCTCCATTTCTGGAAAGTATTTTAAATTGAGCGCCGTGAATGTGGAACGGATGTATCATTCCGCCCATTTCGTCCGGTTTATTGTATATTTCCCATACTTCAGTTTCCCCTTGCTGTTGTGTGAAATCAATTCTTTCTGGGTCAAATTTCTTTCCATTTATTTCAACCTGGTCCATCATCCCAAAGAGTTCCACCTTCTTTGTGACTGGCAAGTTCTCCTCTTCTTCTGTAATTGAAAAATGATTCATCTTTCCTGGAATCTCGCTATTCTCTCCGCTCTGATCAGTAACCTCAAATGGCAAAAGAATAGATCCATCCTCATTTATTAGCGCCAACTCATTTTCTGCATCAAGCTTTGAAAAGTCTATAACGATCTCTGCCCGTTCAGATGGGGTAAGTGTAATTTCTTTTAGCGTTACCGGTTCATTTAAGAACCCCCCATCCGTTGCGATTTGAACAAAGGAATCCCCAGTATTCAATTTAAATGTGTAATTTCTTGCATTAGATCCATTTAATAAACGGAGACGAACTTTCTCTTTGTTTACAGTCAACTTCGGGTTCAACGTTCCATTGATCAATAACGTATCACCGATTGTTCCGTCATCATTCCTTGCAGCGCTGTAATTCAATTGTTTCTTATCATCAAATGTTTTATCTTGAAAAATCAAGGGAATATCATTCTTCCCATACTCATTTGGCAATCCAAGACTCTTAGAGTTGTCATCTTCAATGTAAATCAATCCCGCGAGTCCATTATATACCTGTTCGGCGGTTTTTCCTTCTGGATGGGGATGGAACCATAGCGTTGACGCTTCCTGCTCCACTTTAAATTCGATCACCTTTTCTTCTCCTGGTTTTAGAACTGCATGCGGTCCGCCATCTGCGCTACCCGCTACTTCTAGCCCGTGCCAATGAAAAGTTGTCTCCTCATCTAACTCATTGACCGTTTTAACTTTAACAGTATCACCTTTCTCTAAACGAATCATCGGTCCCAAAAATGACCCGTTGTATCCATATGTTACCGTTTCAGTACCATCGAATATTTCCGTTTTTCCTTTTTGTGCCCGAACAGTGTATGCGGCCCCTTCTTCATCATCAGGCTCCAGTACGGAAGGGATGTTCAATTTATTTTCCCCGGTAGAGTCGTTTAAAGGCATCACCTCATCATGACTCATATGTTCATTTTCCATCTTGTCTTGATCCATAGCAGAATGATCCATTTCTTTATTCATATTGGAATGGTCTTCTTCTTCGACAGACTTTGAGCTATTGCTGCTGCACCCGCTGATGACCAGTAAACTAATCATAAATGCAGTAATCTTAGTTTTTATTCCCATTAATGATTCCCCTCTTCTCTAGATGATTCTCTTGTAGGATAACAAAAAAATATGAAGAATTTATGCATTTACATTGATATATATATGATTATTTTCATAATAAACGAAGTCATTTTGAAGCTTTGGGGGGAACTCTAAAGAAATGATGTTTGCGGCTATACAGTATGTTGTTAGTTAACTTATGTGGTGATTGTGTGAAAGTTAAATGTTTAGCTCCCTACTCAATATAATGTTATGCTTTCCTTGCCAGCGTCTTTATTTATCAAAACAAAAAAGGTGGAACCCATGGAGAATAATGATCTTCTTCAAAGTGAGTTGGAAGAGTTAGAGTGTATGGAAGAATGCGATTCGGATGTTCTTGTAGCCGAATTGACAAAAAACCAGCAAAATATGAAAACAAATAGCCAACTTTATTATGACCAGATACAAGATCAATCATGGATCGAACATTATTATTGTGATATTTCTTTTGAAAATACCCCATCAAGCCGGCTATATCAAGAGTTACAGGAGCTTGTAATCAAAACCCATAAATATAAGCATCCTTATTATGTAAGTAAAGATCAGTACCTTTACACATGGGTCGACCTCCAACCAAATGGACAACTTAAAAACATATATTCAGGTGTACAAAAAGACCCTAAAACAGTTATCAAAGAAGATTTCGAAACGATTCAAAAACGGTTTGAGCAGTATCGAAAACTCATTGTTGCGCAAAGGTTCTCAGATAAAGAGATTGAAAAACAGGTTCGAAGGGTTTCCAGCCAATATAAATTTAATGCTGAACATGTTGTGCCCCAATCTTGGTTTAAGGCCAGTGAACCGATGAAAGGTGATTTACACCATCTATTCGCTTGTGAGCCGGAGTGTAACAGTATCCGGTCCAATTTTCCGTACCACGAATTCAAATCCCAATCGCCCTCCGTAAGACTTCGTAACCATTGCGGCTTGCATGATATAGGGCGCTTTGAACCTGAATACGGAAAAGGGGCTGTTGCGCGGGCAACACTTTATTTTTTATTGCGTTATCCTAATAAAATTTTACGAAGATATAAAAAAGCCATAAACCTGCCGATATTGGTCAAATGGCATGAGAAATTCCCTGTTACCAACTACGAGAAGCATAGAAATAAAACCATTTTTGAAATTCAAGGAAATCGAAATCCATTCATTGATTTTCCCGATTTAACAAAGACAATTGGCATTAACAATTGGAAATATTGAATAAAAATTCGCGTGCTAATAAATGCACGCGAATTTTCTATTTAGCTGTATCCATTAATTCTTTAAGACGTTCCCGATATTCCTCAACACTAATTTCTCCTTTTGCATATCGCTGCCTTAATATATCAACTGCACTGTCTGCGTGATTTGATTTTTCGTTCGGCGATAATTTACGAATAGCATAAATCACTAGCCAGATCACTAGACCCCAGAATATTAGCATCATGATTCCGCCGCCCATCATCATTGGAAAATAGTTGCCCCAATGGCCTCCGTTTTGCCACATCATTTGATTGCCTCCTTAAAGGGTAATTAAATCAATCAATTTTTAGCATCTTCGCATTAATCGCTACAATGATCGTGCTTAGCGACATAAGTATTGCCCCAAATGCCGGACTTAACACAATGCCTAACGATGGATAAAGAACTCCGGCTGCAATAGGAATCGCAGCTATATTATACCCGGCAGCCCACCACAAATTTTGTACCATTTTTCGATAGGTGGCTTTCGAAAGTTTGATAATATTCAATACATCCATTGGATTGCTTTTGACCAGAACGACATCTGCTGTTTCAATTGCGACATCGGTTCCTGTACCGATAGCTATCCCCAGATCCGCTTTTGCAAGGGCGGGTGCATCATTGACTCCGTCCCCTGTCATCGCAGTCCTAAGCCCCTCTTTTGTCTGTATATGGACGATTTTATCTGACTTTTCATGAGGAAGCACTTCGGCAAAGATTTCATCCATGCCAAGTTTAGCTCCAACATACTGCGCCACCTTGGCATTGTCCCCTGTCAGCATGATGGATTTAATATTAATATCTTTCAGCTTATTAATTGCCTCTTTGGCTGTATCACGTATGATATCTGCAAGGGCAATCATGCCGGCTATTTCCCCATTGACCAAGGTAAAGACGACTGTCTTCCCTTCCGCAGACCACTCGTTGAAAGGTCCTTCATTGATTGCAAGATTTTGAGAACGCACGTATCCCGGGCTCACAACCATCACTTCTTTTCCATCTACTTCCCCTTGTAATCCTTTACCTGTAAGAGATTGGAAGTTGCTTACCGGAGGGATTGAAAGTTGCCTTTCTTTAGCTGATTTAAGAACACCACGGGCAATCGGATGTTCCGAATGGGACTCCACCGCAGCAGCCAAAGATAATATTTCCTCTTCTGTATATGGACTGGAAGCAGAAATATTCGTCACTCCGAATTCTCCGCGGGTTAATGTTCCAGTTTTATCAAAAACAACTGCTTCGATAAACCGGGCATTTTCAAATGAAGCCCGGTTTCTAATCAATAGACCTTTCTTTGCAGCAATTGAAGTAGAGACGGCCACGACGAGCGGTGCTGCAAGCCCCAGCGCGTGCGGACAGGCAATAATTAAGACCGTGACCATTCTTACGATAGCAAAAGAAACGGGATATCCGAGAGACACCCAGATAACAAAGGTAAGCAATCCAGCTGCAAGGGCTCCGTAAAACAGCCACTTGGCTGCCCGGTTTGCAAGATCCTGGGCTTTGGATTTAGACTCTTGGGCTTCTTTAACCAGTTTGATCACCTGAGAAAGATACGTCTCCTCACCGGTCTTCTTTATCGCTATAATTAAAGAGCCTTCTCCATTCACTGATCCGCCTATCGCCTCGTCACCTGTTTCCTTTTCGACCGGCACGGATTCTCCTGTAAGCATCGACTCGTCAATAGTAGATTTTCCTTCAATGATTTCTCCATCAACAGGGACTTTCTCCCCGGGCCTTACCAAAACACGATCCCCATGACGCAGTTCCGTAATATCAACGACCTTTACATTGCCGTCTTCATCTATAATACTGGCTTCCGAAGGCATGAGCTTTGCCAGTTCCTCCAAGGCCTTCGAGGCTCCCATGACAGAGCGCATTTCGATCCAATGGCCAAGAAGCATAATATCAATTAATGTGGCCAGCTCCCAGAAAAAATCCTCTCCCGCCAGGCCAAATGCCGCTGCCGAACTATAAACATAGGCGACAACAATCGCCAGTGAAATGAGCGTCATCATTCCCGGACTTTTATCTTTTATCTCATCTTTTGCCCCAGTTAAAAATGGCCATCCCCCATAGAAAAAGACGATGGATGAAAGTGCAAACAATATGTACATATCACCGGAAAAACGCCAATTGACATCCAAAAACATTTGAATCATGGGGGATAAAATCAAAATGGGAATGGTAATGATTAGCGAAATATAAAAACGCTTTTTAAAGTCCTCTACCATGTGGGCATGATGGTCATGATGCCCCATATGTCCTCCGTGCGAATGGTGATCGTGCCGGCTTGAGTGTTCACCATGTGAATGGTGATGATCGCCATCGTGTAGCGTATTGGTATTATGATGCTTGTTAAAGTGTTCGTGATTATGCTTGTCCATTTGCTTGGTTCTCCTTTTTTTATATTTACCACATTTTACATGTAATTTGTCCAGAAAGTATGCAGATTGACCAGCTTTAAAATTAAATGGGTCAGTGATGGAGACCAGGAGGAGTGATTGGTTTTGAAATAAATGGTGTCAAGGAATATAAGAAAAAACAAAGGAGTACAAATAGCGTTCCAATAATAAATGGGTTTTGATATATACGGAAGAAAATAAGTTGTTTATTTCCGCATTTCAAAATCTCATTAATGAGTAGAAAGCATATGGATAAGGCTATTGTAAACATGATCATAACCGTTTTATCCCAATCCTCAGGCTTTATCATTTCACCAAGCATGGCTCCCATCATTCCGGCCATTACCCCCGACAGAACTCCATCTAATAGTGCAAGAAAGGAATAAAAACTGCCGAAGACGGCGCCCGCTAATACTCCCGTACCCATACCAATAACAGTAGATAACAGTAAATCACCTTGAAATAGGATTCCCAGTAATGTTCCAAAGAATAAACCTGCTCCCATTGCCATAGACATCGCAAACATCATACCATGCATGGCCGTTACCTTTTTTCTAACGAAAAAAGCGCCAATTCCAACGGCAGCTAAACATGTCAATAATACCAAAGTAAGTAAAATCAAGCCTATAGTCATCCGTATCATCTCCATAACTTTGTACAAGTATATGGGATGAAAAAGATGATTTAGCACAACATATCCACTTACATTTAAAATGTCATAAAAAATGCAGAGTTTCTGCATACATTATGGGACTATATCCCAACGACAACGAAAAGCGGTCTATATCTTGGCCCGGCATTAGGGAGATTCCAGCCTGTCCTTTCTGGAATTGCGTATACAACAAACGGTTCATTTTCACATTCTAATAATTCAAAAACAACTTAGAGACATCGCTGTCTGTATAAGTTGATAGGTTAAAGACTTTGTAAGAGCCGGTAAACCCATTGTGTCAACGTCATTAAAAGGCAAGATTACACATGGGTTTGTTTTAATTTTTTTTATTCAGCTCCTTTTCTTTTTGAATACCCAAAGGGGGTATAAGCAAACATCCTTTGGCTATTTTTCTTAATAGGATATATGAATCTACCTTTATCTGTTTTAGTTATAGGTTCACTATGCAGCGGTTTAATGTCAGTTAAAAATCCCATCTCTATTTAAGGATTTCCTATAATCAGTGATCTTCGGCTTGACTAGCCAAACCATGTTCATACGTTTGTCGCTCTTTCTCCATTAAAAGTTGATATGTTTTAAATACAATAATAGCGACCAATCATTTAGAGTATTTAAACTGGAGGCGTATATGATGAAAAAGATGCTGTTACCTTTTCTTTTCTTAAGTATCATGGCGATATTAGCGGCGTGTGGCGAAAATAATTCAAATGATACAGTGGAGAAGGCAGAGGATACTGGTGCTTCAGAGGAAGCCGGCACAGGCAATGTAATTGATATCACAGCAACCAATTTTGAATTTGACAAAGACGTTTATACCGTACAATCCGGTGAGGAAGTTAAAATTAAACTGTCAAATAAAGAAGGAATGCATGGAATTGCAATCGAAGGCACCGATGTAAATATTAACGGTGATGGTGAGGCAACTTTTACCCCAGAAAAACCTGGAGAATATACGATTTATTGTAGTATTCCTTGCGGGGCAGGTCATGCTGATATGAAGTCGACTTTAGTTGTGGAATAATAGAGACCCCGGTGGGAGCCTTTTAACAGGCTCCCTATTTAGTCCTTAATTGGGGTTGTTACTTGTTCCCTAATAATAAACGGATGGTTGACCCCGCTTTTACCTTTTCTCCTGCTTCAGGCGATTGGTTTATCACGAAATCCCCTTGGCCAGTAGCATCAATTTTCAAATCATAGAAGCTTTCGTGAATTTCTTTCTTACTTTTACCGATCAGATTAGGTATAACAATTAATTTCTCATCTAACCAAGTACGATCTTTTTCTATTTGATTTTTTCGTTTTTGCACTCCCATCGAGCTTAAGCTATCCTCAATGATCGTACCAACTATTGGTGCTGAAACTACTCCGCCAAACTGCAAAGTGTCTTTTGGATGATCTATAGCCACATAAACAACAATTTGGGGATCATCTGCTGGAGCAAAGCCAATAAAAGACACAATATAATTGTTTTTTAAATACTTCCCATCTACAACCTTCTGTGCAGTTCCCGTCTTACCTCCCACACGATATCCTTCCACGTATGCATTCTTTCCCGTTCCTTTAGCAACAACATTTTCCAGTGCATAGCGGACTTGCTTTGATGTTTCTTCTGAAATCACCCTGTGTTTAAGCTGAGGAGTTGTTCTGCTGATGACTTTAGATGTTTTTGGGTCTAACCACTCTTTTGCCAAATACGGCTTATAGAGATAACCCCCATTTATCGCTGCTGAAACTGCAGCCACTTGTTGAATTGGAGTAACGGAAACTCCCTGACCAAAAGCGGTTGTTGCAAGCTCAACGGGACCTACACGATCTAATGGAAATAATATGCCTGTCCCTTCCCCCTGTAAATCTATTCCTGTTTTTTTACCAAACCCAAATTCATCAATATAGTAAAATAATTTTTCCTTCCCTAGCCGTTGCCCTAGTAAAACGAAGCCAGGATTACTCGAGTTTTGCACTCCTTCAAGAAAAGTTTGCTGCCCGTGCCCCCCTCTTTTCCATGAACGAATACGTTGTCCATCCACCATGATAAATCCCGGATCGAAAAAACTATCCTTCTCTAAATCTACAACTTTTTCCTCAAGCGCTGATGCCAAAGTAATTATTTTGAAGGTTGAACCGGGTTCGTATTGACTCCATATCGGGTAATTTCGGTTAAATACCTCAACAGGCACTTCTTTATATTTCGCTGGATTAAAGTCAGGTCTATTTGACATTGCCAAAATTTCCCCTGTGCTGGGATCCATGGCAATTGCCAATGCTCCATCTGGACTATACTTTGCAACAGCATTATCAAGTTCTCTATCCACGATAGACTGAATTTTGCTATCTATTGTCAACTTTAGATGGTTTCCATCATTCGGCGGCTTATACTCATCATTTAAAGAGGGTATTTTATTCCCCTTTGCATCCGAATAGAATGAAACTCTGCCCTTCTCCCCTCTTAATTGTTTGTCGTAAAACAGCTCAAGCCCCATTAGTCCTTGATTGTCTGCACCGACAAATCCAAGTACGTGGGAAAGGCTATTTCCGTATGGATAATAGCGTTTACTGTCTTCTCCAATAAACAGCCCCGGCGCCTTCAACTTCTTAATTTTTTGGGCCTGTTCGTCTGATATCTTCCTTCCATAAGGCTGGATTCTAACGATAGACTCACGTTTTGTGATTTGTCGATAAATATCCTCTTTTTTCCCATTTAAAATCAGCTCAAGCTTCTCAGCCAGGTGAGCAGGATCTTTCACTTGCCTTGGGATGACAAAAACTGTGGGGGCACTCTCATTTTGGACAAGGGGTATTCCGTTTCGATCAATGATTTCACCACGTTTTCCTTCAAAAGGAATATCACTGTAAAGAATCACTTTGTTCCGTCAAAAACAGGCCTTCTTTATTCAAATTCCTTCAGCGTGATTTCTGTACTTCCCTGAAATAATATGCTAAATTTTTTGCATATTAC